>JBKOYI010000139.1:0-7488 GCA_046725335.1 Myxococcota bacterium
GAGCAGGTCTGCTCCCAGATGGGCGATTCGCACCTGCGCCGGCTGTGGCGTCGAGGGACCGCAGGCAGCAGCAAGTGCGAGGGCAGCGGCGAAGACGAGAGACAGACGGAACATGCGCACACGGCTCCGGGGCGAGACGGAAAGCGGAGTCTTGCAGTCGAATTGGCGGGCGGCGAGAAAACTCCAGCCCTCGCGCCAGGCGGGCGGGCGAGCGGCGGCTTCCGCTGGATCTCGGCTCAACCCCGGTGACGGTCGGATGCGGGCGAATCAACCCGTCGGCGGATTGCGCACGCAGGGAGCAAGCCCGGCGGACGGCGCGGCCGACTCCTGGCAGACGAGGAAACCAAGGCTCTGTGCCCCCGTGCCGCCGACCAGCCCGATGGCCCACACCCCCTGGATGGCGTTCGCCGGCAGGTCCATCGGCTGCGAGTCCAGGATATCAAATGGCGATCCCTCCGGTCGGATGGCCAGGACGGCTCCCGACATCGTCGCCAGCTCCTGGTAGCCGTTGACGATGCCCTGCCCGGAGGCGGTGAACCGAAAGAGCGTCGAACCGGAGAGGGGCTGGAAGCTGCTCCCGTTTTTCAGCCCAAAGACCACCGTCCCCGCGTTGGGAGAGGCATTGACCAGCCGCAGCTTGCTCTTCCCGGGGGAAGGTGGCACCGCATCGTCGATGTATTCCTGGAAGCGGAAGCCGCTGAGACTTCCCGCAGGGGGCGCGACGTACCCCACCGCAGCGAAGGTGTAATACCCGCCGGTGTCCAGGATGACGTTGATGGAGTCCGGCAGCCCGAGCAGCGAGGTGTTGCAGTCGGCTGCCCCGACGGCAACGAGACGGAGATCCCAGTGGCCCGGGGCCAGCGGAAGGGCCAGGCTCAGACTGGGAAAGGAAAGGCCGCCGCTCGCTCCGGCCGGGGCCAGGCGGGGCTGCCCCCAGGCGGTGGTGCCGCTGGTCCGAGCGCAGACGTCGAAGGCCGGGGTATCGGGAGAGAGGTGGGCAAAACGGACCTTGGCCTCCGAAGCGCTCCCCCCGTCCGGCGTCCCCCCGCTCCCGCTATCCCCACACCCGGCCACCAGCGTCACCACAGCCCACCCAACCACCGCCCGTCCTACGCCCATCGCCTGGTGCCTCCCTCGGAGTTCCCCCGAGCAACCCCTGGTGTGCACGGCCGGGGCGTGGCGGAAGTTCCGGGACCAGGGCCCGCTCGGCCGTCCGTCTTCGGCGCTACACTTCCGGTGAACCGATGTCTGAAGCCACCGTCCTGGTCGTCGACGACGACCGCGCCAACCTCGAGTCGGTGGCGCGCATTTTCCAGCTCGAGGGGCTAACCCCACTGACCGCCTCCGACGGGGGGGCGGCGCTGGAGCTGCTCCGGCGTCCCGACGTCGCCGTCCTGCTCACCGATCTGATGATGCCCGGCATGGACGGTCAGGAATTGCTGGCCACCGCCCGGGCCCTCCGCCCGGACGTCGAGGTGGTCTTGATGACCGCCTACGGGACAGTGGAGGCCGCGGTCAACGCCATGAAGGATGGGGCCTACGACTTCCTCACCAAGCCGCTGAAGCGCCATGCGCTGGTCAAGACGGTGCAGAAGGCGCTGGAGCGGCATGCGCTGCTGGCCGAGAACCAGGCCCTCAAGGCACGGCTGGCCGACCTGGGCGTGCCGGGCGGACGGACCCTGGTGGGTCAGTCACCCGCCTTTCGCTCCTTGCTGGACATCATCCGGCAGGCGGCGCCCTCCAGCGCCACCGTGCTGCTCCTCGGTGAGTCGGGGACCGGAAAGGAGCTGGCGGCCCGGGCGCTCCACGAGCTGTCCCCCCGGGCCGGCAGTTCGTTCGTGCCGGTCAACTGCGGGGCCTTCCCCGAAACCTTGCTCGAGGCGGAGCTGTTCGGGGTAGAGAAGGGAGCCTTCACCGGCGCCACCGCCCGCCGCCAGGGGCGGTTCGAGCGGGCCCACGGTGGAACGCTCTTCCTCGACGAGGTGGGCGAGATGCCCCTGGGGGCGCAGGTGAAGCTGCTGCGGGCGCTCCAGGAATCGGAGATCGAACGGCTCGGAGGAACCCAGACCGTCCCCATCGACGTCCGGGTGGTGGCGGCGACCTCCAAGGACCTGGGACACGAGGTGGCCGAGGGGCGGTTCCGGGAGGACCTCTTCTACCGCCTCAACGTGGTGGAGATCCGACTGCCGCCGCTCTCCTGGCGGCGCGAAGACATCCCCCTGCTGGCCGACCATTTCCTCCGCCGCTTCGCCGCCAAGAACGGCAAGACGGTGCGCGGCTTCACCCCCGAGGCGGTAGCGGCCCTGGAGGACTATGCCTGGCCTGGCAACGTCCGGGAACTGGAACACGCGGTGGAGCGGGCGGTGGTGCTGGCCCGGGGGGAAGTCCTCGAGGTGGCCGACCTCCCCGAATCCGTCCGCAAGGGTCCTCGCGGTGCCGCCGGCCACGTCGTCATCCCCATCGGCACACCGCTGGAGGAAGTGGAACGACGGGTGCTCCACGAGACGCTGCGCCACACCGGGGGCGACAAGACGATGGCCGCCCGGTTGTTGGGAATCGCCGCGCGAACCATCTACCGCAAGCTGGAGCGGGACGGGGTCCGCCGCGACGACGAGGAATGACCGGCCCGGCGCGGGCCACCGGGCCCGCCTGGCGGCTCTGACGTTGCGTCCTGGAATGCCGACGGGTCACTGACAATTTGTCCCAGGCCCACGGGCAGGCGAGCGCCGCGGAGCGGGCCGGGAGGAATGTTCCGGGGGCATCCGCCGTCTTGAGCCGCTCCGGGCGTGGCACTCGGCTTGCTCACAACATGGGGTGGCCACCCGCTGCCCCGGCCACCAACCCATGGAACTGGTCTTCCGGAAGTATTTCTGGGTCGTCAATTTTTGTTTCGTGACCCTGGCCGCGCTGCTCGCTGCCAAGACGGTCAACCTTTTCCTCGAAGCGGCCATCGCTCCGGCCCCCGCCGCTCCGAGCACGCGGTTTCCATCGCGCAGTGCCGCTCCGGAAAGGCGGGCCACCCTGGACCTGGCCCGGCTGTCCCAGCTCACCGGCATTCCACTGCCGGTGGCCACCGAGGATGAGCCCAAGCCGGACATGAGCTCCGAGCCGGTCCGGACCTCGCTCCGGGTCAAGCTGCTGGGCACTCTGGTCAGCAGCACCCCTTCCTGGTCGATCGCCTCGGTGCTCGACATGAGCAACCAGAAGGCCCAGACGGTGATGACCGGGGATCGGGTGCAGAACGCCGAGGTGCTGCAGATCTTCCGCGAACGGGTGATCATCGCCAACAACGGGCGCCGCGAGTACATCGGCGCCGAGCCTGGAGACGGCGCGCCTCCTCCGCCGGCCATCGCCACCACCAAGAGCATCAACGAACCGCCTGCAGGCGCCGCCTACGGAACGGGCATCAAGGCCCTGGACGACAACAACTACGAGGTCCCTCGCGGAGAGGTCGATCGCGCCCTGGCCAACCTCAACGATCTGGCGATGCAGGCCCGCATCGTTCCGGCCTTCAAGGACGGCCAGGCCGAAGGATTCAAGCTCTTCTCCATCCGGCCCGACTCGCTCTACTCCAAGATCGGCATCGTCAACGGCGACGTCATCAAACGCATCAACGGCTTCGAGATGAACAGTCCGGAGAAGGCCCTCGAGGTGTACACCAAGTTGAAGGACGCCAACCGGATCGACATCGAGGTCGACCGGAACGGCACCACCCTTCGCAAGACCTACAACGTGCGCTGACCCATGACCGCTCTCCTGCCTTGCCTCGCCTTGGCCACGGTGCTGGCCCAGTCGGACACGACGGCGCCACCGCCGCCGAACCCACCCGACAATGTCGGGACCCCCAAGCCGCTCCTCCGACGGCCGCGCCAGGCGACCCCGGCCGGCGGTCAGATTGCTCCGGCCCCGGTCCCGCCTCCGCCGCAGGGACCCGGCCCCGCCGCTTCGCCCCCCAGCCCGGCTCCCGCTCCTCCTCCGCGGCCCAGCGGCTCCACTCCGCAGGGCGCGCGCCCGCCGGACGCCAGCAACATCTCCGCGATGCCGAACTGCAGCGACGTCCGTCGCAAGGCTCGCTTCAACATCTATTTCGACAAGGTGGAGATCGAGAAGCTGGTGCAGACGGTGTCCGACGCCACCTGCCGCACCTTCATCCTGGGCGACAACGTCCGAGGGAAAATCTCCATCATCGGCCCTGACAGCGGGAAGGTGGAGGTGAGCCCCGAGCAGTTCTATGCCGCCTTCCTGGCCGCGCTCGATGCCAACCAGCTGGCGGTGGTTCCGTATGGCCAGTTCTACAAGATCGTCGAGAAGGCCAAGGCCAAACAGAACAACATCCCCCTAGTCAACGGGGACGAGCCCTACACCACCAACGAGCAGATGGTCACCCGGATGTTCAAGATCCGCTACGCCGATCTGGAACCTCTGCGCGGGGTGGTCCAGCAACTGGTCTCCCAGAACGGCGACACCATCCCCTTCCAGCCGGACACACTCATCGTCAATGACCTCGGCTCGAACATGCACCGGCTGGAGCGGATCATCGAGCAGCTGGATAGCCGCTCCAGCTCGGACGAGATGCGAGTCATCCAGGTGAAGTACGCCTCGGCCGCCGATCTGGCCAGCACCATCCAGAAGCTGTTCGAGGCCAAGGCCAAACAGCCCGGGGCCCGCCCCGGCCTGGCGGTGACTCCGACGCCGGTCCCCCAGCCGGGCCCTGGGCCAGCCCAGCCCCCGCCGGGCGGTGCCCCGACCGCCACCGGCGGCCCAGCCACCGTGACCACCCTCATCGCCGACGAACGGACCAACAAGCTGGTGGTGGTGGCCACTCCCGCGGCCAACGAACGCATCGACTCCTTGCTCAAGGAGATCGACGTTCCCATCAGCGGCGAAGGACGGATCAACGTCTACCAGCTCCAGAACGCCAACGCCGAGGACATCGCCGCCACCATGCAGTCCCTGGCCACGGGCACCAGCCGGCCTCGGAGCGGCCCCACCCCTGGCCCTGGCGGACAGCCGACCTACCCCGGTGGTCCGCAGCAGACCCCGCCCCGGCCGCAGGGCCCATCGGGCGTGACGGCTGCCGAGCTGTTCCAGGGGGAAGTGAAGATCTCTCCCGACAAGGCGACCAACTCGCTGGTGGTGGTGGCCAGCCAGAGCGACTTTCGCAGCCTGGTGCGGGTCATCGAGAAGCTCGACCTCGTCCGGCGGCAGGTCTTCATCGAGGCGGTGCTCATGGAGGTCGACCTCGACCGGAACACCACCTACGGGCTCAGCCTGCACCAGGGCTTCACCATCGACACCTCCCAGGGCACGGCAGTCGGCGTCGCTGGCACGAGCTACAAGGCCGGCTCCATCCCCCCATCCTTCTCTCTGACCAACCTGACGCAGTACGGCGGATTCCTGGCTGGCTTACAGGGGCCGACCATCCCCGCCTTCGAGAAGCTCGGTCTTTCCATCCCGTCCTTCGGCATCGTCCTGCATGCGCTCCAGCAGAGCTCGGACGTCAACGTGCTCAGCACGCCGCATGTTCTGACCAGCGACAACGAGGAGGCGGAGATCACCGTGGGCCAGAACGTGCCCTTCCAGGCCGGGTTTGCCCCCCAGGTGCCCACCGGGACAGGCACCACCTCGACGACCAGCCTCGCAAACGCCGGCTCGCTGCTGGGCGGGCTGGGGGCTTACTACGCACCGATCAACCGACAGAACGTTGAGCTGAAGCTGAACATCAAGCCGCAGATCAACGCTAGCGACTACATCCGCCTGGTCATCAACGAGAGCGCCGAGGAGATCACCTCGCAGGACGCGACGCTCGGGCCCACCACCAGCAAGCGCACCGCCAAGACCACCGTGGTCGCCAAGGACCAGGAGACGGTGGTCATCGGCGGGATCATGCAGGAGCGCTCCATCGAGTCGATCAGCAAGGTCCCGGTGCTGGGAGACATCCCGCTGCTCGGCCAACTGTTCCGCGAAACCACCCGGCGGAAGGTCAAGGTGAACCTCCTGCTCTTCTTGACCCCCTACATCATCCGGGACGCCTCGGATTTCCGGCGGATCTTCGAGCGGAAGATGGCCGAGCGGCAGCGCTTCGTGGAGGAGTTCTATGGCCAGGTCCCCGGCTACGACGTCCCCATCGACTTCGCCCGCAAGGCCGGACCGCTGGCCAAGATGAACCAGCTGGTGATGCGGGAGGAGATGAAGGCGGAGAACGGCGGCCCTGGCTTGCCGGGCGAACAGATCTTCCGCCCCGGTGCTCCGGCCCCCGGCGAGCAGCGGACGCCCGTTCCTCCGGGCGGCACGGTTCTACCTTCGGGAACGCCACCACCCCCGGCCTCCCCGGCACCCGCCCCGGGGGCCCCGGCGACCGTGCCCCCTCCCTCCTCGAGCGCTCCCACCGAGGCACCTCCAAGCTCGAGCGAACCACCGAGCACCAGCCCCGGTGCCTCGCCCGAGCAGACCGTTCCCCAGGCTCCCGCCCCGGCCACCCCGCGCTCGCCGTCGGACGAGCGGCTGCGCGTGCAGCCCGGGGGGGACAACCGTTAACGACAGCGCCGTGCGAGAGCCCATCGACATCCGGACTTCGCCGAGCCCCCAGGCGCCCTCCCTGGTGGGACGCCCCCTGGGGCAAGTCCTGCGCGTTCAGGCCGGCTTGACCGAGGCGGCCCTGGAGGAGGCGCTGCGGGTCCAGGCCGACGAGGGCGGACGGCTGGGCGAGATCCTGGTGGCTCGAAAAGCCGTCTCCGCCGAGGAGGTGGCCCGGGCCGTGGCGGCCCAGCTGGACCTCCCCTTTCTGCCGCACATTTCCCTCGACGCGGTGGATGCCGACCTGGTCCGGGCGGTGCCGATCAACTTCGCCAAGCAGGCGCTCATCCTCCCCCTCGCGCTGGAAGGGGAAGCGGTGGCGCTGGCGGTGGCCGATCCGCTGGACACCACCGTGCTGGATCACGCCCGGATGCTGCTCCAGCGCAACGTCTCGCCCCGGGTCGCCCTGGGGGCGGTCATCGTCGATGCCATCAACGGCGTCTACGACCGGGCGGTGAATGAGGCCGAGCAGCTGGTGGGAGAGATGGAGGCCCAGGACCTCCAGAGCCTGGCCCACGAGCTGGAAGAGCCCCAGGACCTGCTCGACACGGACGACGAGGCACCCATCATCCGCCTCGTCAACTCCCTGCTCTTCCGAGCGGCCAAGGAGCGGGCCAGCGACATCCACATCGAGCCCATGGAGCGCGAGCTGCTGGTTCGGTTCCGCGTCGACGGCGTGTTGCAGGAGATCATCAAACCGCCCAAGCGCTACCAGAACAGCATCGTCAGCCGGGTGAAGGTGATGGGGCAGCTCAACATCGCCGAGAAGCGGCTGCCCCAGGACGGGCGCATCCGCATCAAGCTGGCCGGCCGGGACATCGACATCCGCCTCTCCACCATTCCCTGCACCTTTGGGGAGCGCATCGTCATGCGGCTCCTGGACAAGACCTCCACCCTGCTGGACCTCACCGA
>JBKOYI010000161.1:0-6391 GCA_046725335.1 Myxococcota bacterium
ACGTCGCCGTCACCGGCTGGCTCGAAGCGACGCTCGATCTACAGATCATCGATAATGCGGCCAGGAGAGCGCTGAACTCGTCCACCAAGCACCTCGAGCCCATCGGCACCACCGTGGTGCCCGGCGTCCGCCTCTACATCCGGCTCTAGAGAGTCCAAGGCGAAGGCTTCCGCTCATCTGGACGGCGGTGCACTAGACACGGGGGCCGTACCCAGCGGACACTTCACGCAGGAGGGAGAAGGGGCAATGACGAAGACAGTGCTGCGCGCAGCAGTTGCGATGGCACTCTTGAGTGCCCTTGTGGCAGGCGCGCAGGTATTGCCCAAGCCCGAGGAGGCGTTTAAGGACGCGCAGATCGGGCGCACGTACAAGGATTCAAAGCCTGGGACGATGGCCATCACCAAGGCTCCCTCTGGCGCCCCGAACGTCCTGATCATTCTGATCGACGACGCCGGGTTCGGGCAGTGGGGCACCTTCGGAGGGCAGGTTCCCACACCCAATCTCGACCGCCTGGCGAAGCTGGGCCTGCGCTACACGCGCTTCCACACCACGGCTCTCTGCTCCCCGACCCGCGCGGCCCTGCTCACGGGGCGCAACCACCATTCCGCCGGCACCGGAGTCATCACCGAGATCGGCGACGCGTACCCGGGATACAGCGGGCAGATTCCCAAGAGCACGGCGATGTTCGCCGAGGTCCTGCGTCAGAGCGCTACAGCACCGCATTCATCGGCAAGAACCACAACATCGCCGACTGGGAGACGAGCATTTCCGGGCCATTCGACCGGTGGCCCGGCCTGCAGGGGTTCGATTACTTCTACGGTTTCATCGGCGGCGAGATGGACCAATGGCAGCCGATTCTCTATCGCGGCACCACGCCGGTCGCGATGGATATCCCCAAGGGCAAGGAAGGCAACTACACGCTGAACGATTCGCTTGCCGACGATACCATCCGGTACATCCGCCAGGAGAAGTCCGTGACGCCCGACCGTCCCTTCTTCATCTACTACGCCCCTGGCGCGACGCACGCTCCCCACCATGTGCCGAAGGAGTGGATCGGCAAGTTCAAGGGCCAGTTCAACCAGGGCTGGGACAAGTATCGCGAGGAGACGTATCAGCGCCAGCTCGAGTTGGGCGTCATTCCGGCCGACACGACACTGACTCCGCGGCCCACGGAAATTCCCGCATGGGATTCTCTCTCGCCGGATGAGCAGCGCGTCGCCGAGCGGCTGATGGAGATCTTCGCTGCCTATACGGCGCAGACCGACTACGAAGTTGGGCGCATCCTCGACGCGCTCGAGGAGATCGGCCAGCTGCACAACACGCTCATCTTCTGGGAGATCGGCGACAACGGCGCCTCCATGGAGGGCACGCTCAGCGGGTGTTTCAACGAGCTCGCGACGCTTCAAGGCGCCCCGGAAGACCCGGCGTTTTTGGTGCAGCACATCGACGAGCTGGGCAGCGCCAAGGCGTCCAACCACATTCCCGTCGGCTGGGCATGGGCCGTGAACGCGCCCTTCCAGTGGGGCAAGCAGGTGGCTTCGCACCTGGGCGGTACGCGCAACCCGCTCGTGATCGCATGGCCGGACCGCATCAAGGACGCCGTCGGGATACGCACGCAATTCCACCATGTGATCGACATTTCACCGACCATCCTGGAGGCAGTCCACCTTCCCCAGCCTGTGGAAGTGAATGGCGTGAAACAGAAGCCGATCGAGGGCGTGAGCATGGTGTACAGCTTCGACGATCCCAAGGCGACGGGCGCGCGCCATGTTCAGTACTTCGAGATGTTCGGCAACCGGGCGCTCTACAAGGATGGGTGGATCGCCACTGCCCGGCACGGGCGGCTCCCCTGGGTGACCGTGGGCGGTACCACGGGGGATTTCGACCACGACAAGTGGGAACTCTACAATCTCGCGGACGACTTCAGCGAGGCGAACGATGTATCGGCCAAAAATCCCGAGAAGCTGAAAGAGCTGCAGAACGACTTCTGGGTCGAGGCCAGGAAGCACGATGTTCTGCCGCTGGACGATCGCTTCTCGGAGCGCGGGGACCCCAGCCTGCGACCGAGCCTGATCGCCGGCCGAACCGACTTCACCTACTACCCTGGAGCGGTCTTCATCCCAGAGAGCTCAGCCGCGAACACCAAGAACGCGTCGCACACCATCACGGCCACGATTGACGTGCCAGCAGGGGGCGCCGATGGAGTACTTGTGGCCGAAGGAGGCGCGGCCGGCGGGTACACCCTGTACGTCAAGGACGGAACGCCCGTCTATGAGTACAACTACTTCGCGCATGCACGACACATCGTAACCGGTTCTGAGAAAATCCCACCCGGTCCTGCTACCATTCGCGTCGAGTTCAAGTACGACGGGGGCGGCGCCGGACAGGGAGGAACCGCCACTCTCTTCGTCAATGACAAGCAGGTTGGTGAAGGACGGATAGACAAGACGGTGCCTTCACGCTTCGGAGCCGAAACCTTCGATGTCGGTATGGATAACGGCTCCCCCGTGAGTGAGAACTACCAACCACCATTCGCATACGCCGGGACCATCAAGAGGGTGGAAATCAACGTCCGGCCTTCGACCTTCAATGCGGGCGATATCCAGACGATCCGCAATGCGGAGCGTAGTGCGGTGCTGGCTATCGAATGACCTCCAAAGGGGCCATCGGAACGACACGATGCTGCCGAAAAGAGGGACCGTTGGGAGAAGGCAGCGGACCACGTTACCCGGCTTGGACTCGACGCCCGGAGAGAAGGGAGAAGCCATGGCTGGAAAGGTTTGCGGTGCTCGCCCTGATCTGCGCGGCAACCTCGGGCTCGCACACAAAACCTCTCTTCCGAGGATCTCGCTCGCCGCACCCTCGAGCGCCGCGCGATCGAAGCCATCATCTGGGGGATGCCGGCGGTCAACTTCGACCTCATGTACCAGGCGATGGTGCAGACCAAAGGCGCATGGAACCAGATCGTCTATTGGTCGCGCCTCCTCGACTCGAAAAACCAGACGCTGACCCCGAACCCCGACACGATCTATTTGATGCCCTTCATCGACACGAAGGACGTGGGGCCGGTGGTGCTCGAGATTCCACCCGCCGACGAGGGGTCGATCACCGGCTCGATCATGGACGCCTGGCAGGCGGCGCTCGAGGACGTCGGGCCGGCCGGCGCGGACGAGGGCAAAGGGGGCAAGTACCTGATCCTGCCTCCGGGCTACCAGGACAAGGTGCTCGACGGCTACATCGCGCTGCCGTCGGACACCTACGCGGGCTACGCGCTGCTGCGCTCCAACTTGCAGAGCGGCAGCGAAGCCGACGTCGCCAAAGCCGTCGCCTACGGCAAGCGGGTCAAGGTCTATCCTCTCGCGCAAGCGGCCGATCCGCCGGCGACGACCTTCATCGACGCCGCCGGAGCCGTCTACGACAGTACCATCCCCTACGACCTACGCTTCTTCCAGTCGCTCGATCGCTTCGTGCAGCGCGAGCCCTGGCTCGAAAGGGACAAGGCGATGATCGATCAGCTCAAGACGATCGGTATCGAAAAGGACAAACCCTTCAAGCCAGACGCCAAAACGCAGGAGCTACTCGGGGAAGCCGCCCGTGAAGCCCACGCCTGGCTCGACATCCGCTACGAGGCTCTCTTCTCGCCGCCCTACTATGAAGGCAGCCGATGGGCGGTGCCGGCTTCGCGCGAAGTCCTCGAAGGGCAGGCGACATTCTACGCGAAGCCCGACGTCTATCCCGTCGCTGACCGCGGCGCCACGTTCTCCATGGCATTCTTCAGCCCCAAGCACCTTGGCGCG
This sequence comes from Myxococcota bacterium, assembly GCA_046725335.1. Lineage (GTDB taxonomy): Bacteria > Myxococcota > Myxococcia > Myxococcales > Myxococcaceae > RPRB01. Next base: position 3,798 of record JBKOYI010000161.1, read on the forward strand.
GGCCAGTTCTATCTGATGACGATCAAGGACAAGGACGGTCGGTTTCTCGACGGCAGGAACACCTACCACCTCGCCGTGCCGGCGAAGGCGCCCGTCAAGCTCTACTGGTCGGCGACGGTCTACGACCGTGCAACCCACGCCCTCATCCGTAACCTGCCGTGGTCGAGCCGTTCCTCCCAGACCCCCGGACTTCAGAAGAACCCCGACGGCTCGGTGGACCTCTACTTCGCCCCCAGGGCGCCAGCCGGCAAGGACTCGAACTGGGTCCCCACCAGTGCCGGCGGACACTTCGAGGTCCTCTTCCGCTTCTATGGCCCCGACAAGGCCCTCTTCGACAAGACGTGGCGGCTCCCGGACATCGAGAAGACCGACAGGAGTCCCAAATGACGAACGCCGCATCCGATCTGTCGAGCCCGATCGCGCTGACGATGGGCCTCCCCGCCACAGCGAAGGAATCGCAGGCGCTCTTCGACGAGCTCGACTACCAACGCGCCTGCCAATGCTACCTGTGGGCGCTGCCGATCGTGTCGGTCGCGCAGTTCCAGGCCGAGCAGGCCGACGTCTTCGGCGCGACGGACTCGGACCTCGTCGTCTACACGAGCTACCAGGACAAGCTCGGAATCCTCACGGCCAACGCGACGACGCCGTACGTCCTGGGCTTTCCGAACCTGCAGCGCACGGGACCGCTCGTCATCGACTATCCCGCCGGCGCGACGGCGGGCGGTGTGGGTATCGCATGGCAGCGCCCGCTCACCGACGTCGGACAGACCGGGCCGGACAAGGGCAACGGGGCCAAGTATCTGATTGTCGGACCGGGCCAGACGCCCGGTGACACGGCGGGATACACGATCGTTGAGTCGCCGACGTTCACCATTACGTTCGGCACGCGGGTGCTCGATCCCGATCCGGCGAAAGCCAAGGCGCTCCTCGAGCACATCAAGATCTATCCGTTGAGCGCCCGGGCGAATCCGCCGCCGACGCGACTCCTCAGCCCGCAGGGCAAGCCTTGGAGCCAGGTGCAGCCGCGCAGGCTCGACTATTGGAAGCGCCTCCACGCGGTGCTGCAGGTCGAGCCGGTGGCCGAGTGCGATCGCATCATGATGGACATGCTGGCACCGCTGGGCATCGAGAAAGGGAAGCCGTTCGCGCCCGACGCGCGACAGACGAAGCTCCTCGTCGACGGCGCCGAGCGCGGCGAGCTCATGGCGATAAGCCTCTCGTTCAACAAGCGCTTCGCCGACGCGCGCTATCGTCCCGACACGCAGTGGCACTACGTCCTCACGTTCGAGCCCGGCCAGGAGCCGCCGGGCTCCGTTGACCTCGACCGGCGCTCAGCGTGGTTCTACGAGGCGTTCGGGGCGACGAGAGGCATGGCGACGCGCGTCGCCGGCGTCGGGCAGGCCTACCTCGGCACGTACCACGACTCGCACGGCAACTGGTTCGACGGAGGACGGCAGTACGTGTTGCGCGTTCCGCCCGATCCGCCCGCCAAGCAGTTCTGGTCGCTCACGCTCTACGACACGCGCACGCGCAGCCTGATCGACAACTCGCAGCGCGTCGGCGACAAGTCGTCGCGCATGCCCGACCTCACGAAGAACGCCGACGGCTCGGTGGATCTCTACATGGGACCCACCCCGCCGAAGGGCAAGGAGAAGAACTGGATCCCGACGGTCCCAGGCAAGGCGTGGTTCGCCTACTTCCGGCTTTACGCGCCGACCGAGGCGTACCTCGACGCGTCGTGGAAGCTGCCGGACATCGAGCCGGCCAAGTGAAACAGCACGTCGCCCTGCGCGTGGTCGGATAAGGACGGAGCGGGCTCCAGCAACGAATGGAGCCCCGATCGTCGGCCAGCGCGCCGCCGGCCCACTTCGCTCTGTGACAGGATGCGGTGTCACGCTGCAAAGAGGATCGGACGAATCACCGTCGCTTCATTTGGCGTGGTGTTCACGGCGGGACACACGGGTCGCGATCCATCCTTCGACCTCGGTCTCCAGCCACCCCACCGTGTTCGTGGTGAGTTGGCGCCTGGACGGGAATTGCCCGCGACACTCCAGACGCCAGAGTGTCGTCCGAGACAGTCCCGTGCGCGCGCAGACCTCTCGGCAGCGGAGGAGGCGCGCTGGTGAACGCCCCGCCTGCGCTGGATGCTCCGATGCGTGCGTGCCCTTATCGCTGACGCGTCCTCTCCTCACTTTCAGCTGATGCTACGCGATGGAGAATCAAGATGAAGCAACTCTGTGTGCATCGCGGTGAGCAAGTTGCCCGCGTTACGCACGCGCCGCCGACCGACTGATTTTCCGATGCACCACACCCCGCACTGCCTTCGGCACAGCTTCGCCTCGCTGCTGTTGCAGCAGGGTGTTTCACCCGCCTACGTGCAACGTCAGCTCGGTCACGCGAGCATCCAGCTCACGGTGGACACGTACGGGAAGTGGCTTCCAATGGGCAACAAGGCCGCCGTCGACGCACTCGACTCGCCAAGTGGTAGCAAAGTGGTAGCAAAACGCGAGTCAAGCGGGCGTGGGCGATGAAAAAAACCAAGGAAATCCGAGAGCCACCCGCCGGAGTCGAACCAGCGACCTACTGATTACGAA
>JBKOYI010000068.1:0-17697 GCA_046725335.1 Myxococcota bacterium
GGCCAATCTGGCACACGGCTGCAGCGGCCCGACGCAGAATTGACTGACGCTGCGCGCCAGCCCACCGCGGCGGGCTAGCATGGGGGCGTGGTGGAGCCAGGTCCGGTCGAAGGCTGGGTGCTCATCGCCGAGGACGATGCGGCCCTGCGCTTCCTCCTGGCCAGCGTCCTCCGCAAGGACGGACACCGGGTGCTAGAGGCGCCAGACGGGGAGGCGCTGGTGCTGGCCCACGCCGCCCTTCCCCCCGGCCGCCCGGGTCGTACCATCATCCTCAGCGACCTCTCCATGCCGGTGCGCAGCGGGCTGTCCGCGGTGGAAGAGCTGCAGGGCCGCGAGCCAGGCCTTGGCATCATCCTGATGGGGGCATTTCTCGAGCCGGAGGACATCCCGCGGGCCCGAGCGCTGGGCGCGGCCTTTCTCACCAAACCGTTCGAGCTGGCGACGATGCGTTCGCTGGTGCGCCGCTTGATGGACTCGCCCGGCTCGCGTTCCATCGATTTGCTTCCCCAGCCCAACTAGCTCGATCTCGGCGGAGCGGAGCGAATGTGGACCTCCGCTAGCTGCTCGGGCTCGACCTCGCCAGGCGCCCCGGTCATCAGATCCGTCCCGGTCTTCGTCTTGGGGAAAGGAATCACGTCGCGGAGGGACTCGGCGCCGGTGAGGAGCATCGCCAATCGATCCATCCCGATGGCGATGCCTCCGTGCGGCGGGGCCCCGAAGCGGAGCGCATCCAGGAGGAAGCCGAACTTGACTCGCGCTTCTTCGTCGCCGATGCCCATCGCCGCGAAGACCTCGGCCTGCACCTTGGGGTCATGAAGGCGGATGCTGCCGCCCCCGATCTCGAATCCGTTGAGCACCACGTCGTAGCGGTGGCACTTCACCCGTCCCGGATCGCTGAGGAGGAAGCCCACGTCCTGGTCGTGAGGGCGGGTGAAGGCATGGTGGGCGGCCACCCAGTGGTGGAGCTGCTCGTCGTATTCGAACAGCGGTGGATCGACGACCCAGAGCAAGTTCCACTTGCCGCCCGAACCCACCTCCGGAATGAGCCCCAGCTTCTTGGCCACGTGCACCCGGAGGTTGGCCATCACGGTGTGCACCAGCGAGGCCTTGCCGAACTGGAAGAGGATCAGATCTCCGGGCTTGGCCCGACAACCCTCGTTGATGGCGGTGCGCAACTCCGGGGAGATGGTCTTGGCCATCGGTGACTGGGTCCACTCCCCTCCCTCGCCCACCTTGGCTCGGGCCAGTCCTCGCGCCCCGCTTCCCTTGGCGAATTCCTCCAGCTTGTCGGCCTCGGCCCGGGAAAGAGGGTGCTCCGAGGGAACCACCATCGCCTTCACGATCCCGCCCTGCTGCACCGCCTCGAGCAGCATGGGGACACCGCCCTGGCCGCCGTGGGCAGTCACCAGATCGGTCAGCACCACGTGCTCCAATCCAAAACGCAGATCGGGCTTGTCGTTGCCGTACTTGGCCATCGACTCGTCGAAGGGCATCCGGCGGAAGGGGGTGGGGATGTCCACCCCGAGGATCTGCTTCCACAGCCTCTGCAGCAGCCCTTCCACCACCAGGAAGACGTCCTCCTGGCTGACGAAGCTCATCTCCAGATCGATCTGGGTGAATTCCGGCTGACGGTCGAGTCGGAGATCCTCGTCCCGGAAACACTTGACGATCTGGAAGTACCGATCGAAGCCGGCCACCATGAAGAGCTGCTTGTAGAGCTGGGGGCTCTCCGCCAGGGCGTAGAACTTTCCTGGGTTGAGACGGCTGGGAACCAGGAAGTTCCGGGCGCCGCCCGGGGTGTAGCGGCCCATGAAGGGCGTCTCCAGCTCCAGGAAGCCCTGTTCGACCAGAGAGCTCCGGGTGATGGCGTTCATCCGGCTCCGCGTCACCAGCGTCTCTTGGAGTGGCCGGCGGCGCAGGTCCAGATACCGATGGATCAGTCGTTTGTCTTCGCCGGTGTCGATGTGGTCTTCGATGGGGAACGGCGTTGGCTCGCTCCGGTTGAAGACGGTGAGCGCAGTGGCCCGGACCTCGATCTGCCCGGTCTTCATCTTGGGGTTCACGTTGGCCCCGCGGCTGGCCACCGTCCCCCGGACCCCGATGCACCACTCCAGCCGCAGTGAACCGGCCAGCGCATGGGCTTCCGGGTCGATGTCCGGCTCGAAGACCACCTGGGTCAGCCCCTCGCGGTCGCGGAGGTCGATGAACACCGCGCCCCCATGGTCGCGACGGTTCTGCACCCATCCAAAGAGGACGACGGTCTGGCCCACGTTCGCCGCGCCGAGCTGACCGCAGGAATGGGTGCGCTTGATCTCGCTGATGAAGGGAACGGCCATGAGGCCGGGGAACCTACACCATGGACGGCTGGGGGCGAGCCGCCAGCGAGGACCGATCAACCAGTCTGATTTCCGCCATCAGGGTCCAGTGCGCAGCACCGGACCGTCCCCGCCAGCCGCTCGCAAATCTCTGAGCCGCAGCGAGACCCTGGACCGACCCTTCCAGACGTCCACCCCCGCCTGGAAGGCCAGATCCACCGGGCCGACCAGCTCGGCCGAGCGCGAAGCCATGCCGAAGCCGATGGCGTCCAAGCGCGGCGCTCCGGGCAGGCTGAGCTTGAGGTGGCCCGGGCCGCTCCGGCGCGAGTCGAGGATGCGCGGCTGGGCCAGAACGTTCCGGACTACGAAGGTGGGCTCGGGATTCCCAGCGCCGAAAGGACCCAGCACGCCGAGTGCCTCCACCGCCCGTTCGCTGAGGGTGTCCAGATCCACGACCGCATCCACCCGGCAGCGGGGCTCGAGATCTTCCTCCCGCAGCCGGAGCGCGGCCACGCGTTCGAAGGAACGGCGAAAGTCCGGGAGCCGCTCGGTCGGCACGGTGAGGCCGGCGGCATGGCGGTGGCCCCCGAAGCGGGACAGGTGTTCGGCGCATTCCCGCAGGGCCTCCACCAGGTGGAAGCCCTCGATGCTCCGGCCGCTCCCCTTGGCCACCTCCCCCTGGACCCCGATGATCAGGGTCGGCCGGTGGAAGCGCTCCACCACCCGAGCGGCCACGATTCCCACCACGCCCGGATGCCAGGTGGCGTCCCAGAGCACCAGGGCGCGGGTCCCCGGGCGAGCCTCGGCCTGAGCGATGGCCTCCCCCAGCATCCGATGTTCGAGGAGCCGCCGCTCTTCGTTGGCGTGGTTGAGCTCCTTGGCCAGCGGTCGCGCCTCCTCCAGCGTCCGGGCACGCAGCAGCTGTAGCCCCACCGAGGCATCGTCGAGCCGGCCGGCGGCGTTGATGCGAGGGCCGAGCTGAAAGCCGACCTGGCCGACGCCCACCCTGGAGTCTGGCTCGAGCCCGGCCACTTCCTTCAGGGCCCGGACCCCCGGCCGCTCCGCTCGTCCCAGCGAGTCCAGCCCATGCTTGACCAGGATCCGGTTGGCCCCGGTGAGCGGGACCACATCGGCCACGGTGGCCAGCGCCACCAGGTCGAGCAGCGGTTTCAGGGGCGGTTCGGGTCGCCGGGCGAAGTGGCCCAGGGTCCGGAGCGAGCGCCGAAGCGCCATCACCAGATTGAAGGTCACCCCGGCCGCACAGAGCACCTTGGTGGGGTAGTCGCATCCTGGCTGCAGCGGGTTCAGCACTGCGGTGGCGGGGGGGAGGGTATCCGGAACGGCGTGGTGGTCCACCACCACGACATCGAGGCCGAGCTCCCGGGCCCGGGCCACCTCCGACAGGCTGGTGATGCCGCAGTCCAGGGAGACCAGGACCCGGGTGCCGTCGGTGGCGATCCGCTCCACGGCGCGGAGGTTGAGGCCGTAACCCTCGTCGATGCGGTGGGGAATGTAGGTGGCCGGACGGGCGCCTACCGACCCCAGGAAGAGCGACAGAAGCGCGGTGGAGCAAACGCCATCCACGTCGTAGTCGCCGTACAGGGTGATTTTCTCGCCTTGCACGATGGCGCGGATCAGCCGCTCGACGGCGGGGCTCATGCCCGTCATCCGGAAGGGATCCGGAAGGTCGTTGAGGCCGTGGGCGAGGAAGCGAGAAGCATCGGCAGGCTCGGCCAACCCGCGAGCCACCAGCACGCGCGCGGCGAGCGGATCCAGGGTGAGCTCGGCGACGAGGCGGCTGGCGGCGCGTTCGGCCGTCCCGTCACCCGTCCCCGGCAACACCCAGCGCAACCGTGCCACTCCCTTCTCCAGAAAAGCTCTGTCGTCGAGCGACAGACGTATCGGAGAGGTCTGACAGCAAGCGCTGCCTTCTCAGAGCGGCTAGGCGGTGCGAACTTTCATCGGACCACCGGTGGCCCGCTTGCGGGCGGCGCGCTGGTCGAGCCAGATGGTGAGCGGGCTGGCGATGTACACGCTGGAATAGGTCCCCACGATGATGCCCACCAGCATGGCCATGGCGAAGTCCCAGATCTCCCCCACGCCGAAGATGAGGAGACCGACCAGGGACAGCGCGGTCACTCCGGAGGTGAGAATGGTGCGGGAGAGGGTGTCGTTGACGGCGATGTTGATGATCTCCGGCAACGGCTTGCCCTTGTAGCGGGCCATCTCCTCGCGGATCCGGTCATAGATGACGATGGTGTCGTTGATGGAATAGCCGGTGACGGTGAGCAGCGCGGCAATGGAAGTCAGATTGAACTCCCGCCGAGTGAGCAGGTAGTAGCCACTGACCATGATCACGTCGTGGACCATGGCCACCAGCGCGCCGGGGCCGAACTTGAAGTCGAAGCGGAAGGCCACGTACACCAGAATCGCCACCATGGCGTAGAGCAGCGCAGCGATCCCCTTGTTGCGGAGCTGGTTGCCGACCTGCGGTCCCACGTAGTCAACCCGCTGGACCACGAAGTCGGGCTGGGGCAAGCCCTTGGCCATGGCCGCGGTGATCCGGTCGGCCATGCCGGAGGCCACCACCTGGTAGTCCTGACCGCCTCCCTGGGCGGCGCCGAGATCGCGCACCTCTTTCACCCCGGTGCCGGAGGCGATCACTGCCTGCCGAATCCTCTCGGCCTCGAGCTTCTGCGGGGCCCGGAAGTTGATGAGCCCGTTCTGAACGTCGGCGTGGAAGTTGGAGATGCCGCCCAAGGCCTCCAGCGAGGTCCGGGCGGTCACTGCGCTCTCGGGGGTGAGCTGGGTCACCCCACCCAGCCGGAGCAGGAAGCTGTTTTCGGAACCGCTCCCGATGCCCTGAACGCTGACGTCGTGGAGACCGGCGGCTTCGGCTCGGGAACGCACCTCGTCGGCCCGGACGGGGTGGTTGAAGCGCAGCTCCACCACCGTGCCGCCGGCGAAGTCGACGCCGAAGTTGAAGCCCCAGATGGCGATGCCCACCAGGATGCCCAGGTTGAGCACGCTGGAGATAAAGAGCGCCGGCTTGCGCTTCCCGATGAAATCGATGTGGGTCTTGTGCTTGAGGATCTGCATCGTCGTCAGACCGAGACCGTCCGGGCGCCCCGCCCGTGCACGAAGTAGGTGGTGATGGTCCGGGTCACCACGATGGAAGTGAAGAGCGAGGCCACCAGGCCGATGATCAGGGTGGTGGCAAAGCCTCGGACCGGCCCCGTCCCGGTGGAGAGCAGGATGAAGCCGGCGATGAGGGTGGTGACGTGGGCATCGAAGATGGTCCAGAAGGCGCGATCGTAGCCCTGGTCCACCGCCGCCCGGGCGCTCTTCCCGTTGCTCAGCTCCTCCCGGACCCGTTCGTTGATCAGCACGTTGGCGTCGACGGCGATTCCCAGGGTGAGGACGAATCCAGCGATGCCCGGCAAGGTCAAGGTAGCGTTGAAGAGCGCCAGGCCAGCCAGGATGAGAACCCCGTTGAGAATCAGCGCCACGTCCGCGATCAGCCCGGACTTCCGGTAGTACATGGCCATGAAGGCGACCACCAGTCCCAGGCCGACGATGGCGGCCAGGCTGCCCTTGCGGATCAACTCGTCCCCGAGGCTGGCCCCGACCTGGCGGATCTCCCCGGTGATGACCGGAGCCGGTAAGGCACCGGCCCGCAGCACCAGGACCAGGTTCTCGGCCTCCTGGCGCATCTCCTCGTCGCTCTTGCCCAGCGAATGGCCCAGGGTGATGCGGGCCCGGCCGTTGGGAATCCGCTCGTTGATGCGGGGAGCGGAGTTGACGTTGTCGTCCAGGACGATGGCCATGAAGCGGCCGACGTTCTCGCCGGTGAGCTTTCCGAACTCCACCCCACCCTGGGTGTCGAAGGAGAGGTTCACCTCGAAATCGTTGCTCGTTTGGCTGCGAGAATAGTCGGCACTGGCCAGGCTCTCGCCGGTCAGGGGCACGGTCTTGTCCACCAGGTAGGCCAGGTAGCTGTCGCAGGCCCCCTTCTTGGCCATGGTGGTCACGCACTGGAGCAGGACCTGGCGGTCAGCGGGAACGCCCTGCCGGGCATAGGCCAGAAGCGCATCGCGGTCCTTGGCTTCCAGCTGGTCGTAGCCGTTGGGCTTGACCAGCCGGATGCCCGAGTCGGCCGGAGGTGGGTGCTTGGCCACCAGATCGCGGAAGAAGGTGCTCTTCTCGTCCGCCATCCGGAACTCGAGCTGGGCGGTGGTGCCGATCAGCTCCTTGGCCTGCTCGGGATCCTTCTGTCCGGGCAGGGAGATCTGGATGGCGTCGGTCCCGAGCTTGCGCACGTCCACCTCGGCCACTCCCCATTTGTCGATGCGCCGGCGGATCACCAGCATCGCCTGGTCCACCGCCTCGTCGCGAAAGCGGGAGACCTGGGTGTCCCTGAGCTGGTAGGTCAGCGCGTCGTTGGTCTTGCCCACCCGGGTGAAATCCTCGAAGGACTTCAGCTCGTTCTCGACCTTGGCCAGGGTGGCCGGGTCGGCCGCCTTGAGGGTCAGCTCCAGCTTCTCGGGGTCGGTGCTCTGGGTGACCCCCTCGATCTTCTGGTCCTTGAGGTAGTTGACGATCTGCAGCGCCCGGCGCTCCACCCGCTTCTGGAGCGCGGTCTGGGTATCCACCCGCATCACCATGTGGATGCCGCCCTGCAGATCCAGCCCGAGGTTGAGCCGGTGATCGGCGCTGGGGGCCCATCTCGGCAATCGCGCCTGGAGCGCCTTCCGGTCGTTGCGCTCCGACTTGGGAAGGACGAAGAAGGAATAATAGGTGGGGATGAGGTACCAGGCCGCTCCCAACGTCACCGCCGCGATGACGACCACCTTGCCCCAGAAACCGCGGTCCATCACTTCTGCTCCTTGTCCGACTTGGCCTCCTCGGCTTTGCCCGGCTCGGCGCTGTCCTTGAGGACGCTCTGGACGGAGGTTTTGAGGACGCGGAGCTTGACGTCGCGAGCGACCTCCAGCTGCACCTCCCGGTCGGCGACCAGGAAGACCTTGCCGATGATTCCCCCCTGAGTGACCACGGTGTCACCCTTCTTCAGGCTGGACAGGAGCGTTTTGTGCTGCTTGAGCTGCTTCTGCTGGGGCCGGATCATGAGGAAGTACATGATCGCGAACATCCCGGCGATGAGCAGGAACGGCGAGAGAGGATTTCCACCGGCCCCTTGGGCCAGCAGGACATGGGAATTGAGCACTGGGGTGGGCTCCGTCAGGCCTCTCGGAATGCTCTGAATCGTGAGAGGGCGCGCATCCTTAGCAAGAGGCAGCGCCACAGGACAAGGCGCGCCGGTGTGGTCAGCCTCCCTGCGATCGGGGGCCCTCTGGTCTGGTCGGTGGATCAGCGATGGATCAGCAGGGCCTGGCTGAACGGGCGTTCAACAGGCCGGGAAGGCCTGCATTCCGGGGCTTGGGTGAGTCGGGGGGTGCGACTGCCCCGGGAATGGCTGGGGGGGCGGACCCACTGGATCAGGAGACCTCCTCACGACCGAGCGGCGGAGTCCGGGATGCGTCCACCCTCGCGCCGCCGAACTTGCTCGGCATACGCGGAAAAGCTGTCGGCCTCGATGGCCGCGCGCGCTCGACGCATCAGCTCGAGGTAGTGGTGGAGGTTGTGCAACGTCGCCAGTCTCAGGGCCAGCAGCTCGTCGGCCGCGAACAGGTGGCGGACGTAGGCGCGCGAATGGGTGCGGCAGGTGTAGCAAGCGCACTCGGGGTCGGGTGGCTGCTCGTCACGGGCGTGCACCGCGTTGCGGAGGTTGAGGCGCCCCTGGCTGGTGAAGAGGAGTCCGTTGCGGGCGCAGCGGGTCGGCAGCACGCAGTCGAACATGTCGATGCCCGCGCCGATGGCGTTGACGAGGTCGACTGGCGTCCCCACGCCCATCAAGTAGCGCGGCCGATTGTCCGGAAGGAGCGGGGCCACCTCGGCGACGGAGGCATGCATCTCCTCGGGGCGCTCTCCCACCGAATAGCCTCCGAGCGCGTAGCCGGGGAGCTCCATCGTGCAGACCTCCTCGATGTGCCGGCGCCGGAGGGCGCCGTCGAGCCCACCCTGGACGATTCCGAAGAGGGCACCCCGCTCGCGACTCCAGGCGGCCACGCACCGACCGAGCCAGCGGGTGGTTCGAGCCAGGCTCTCCTCGAGATAGGCGGCGCCGGCCTTCGAGGGAGCGCACTCGTCGAGAGCCATGATCACGTCGGCGCCGAGGGCTTCCTGGATCTGCACGGCCCGCTCGGGCGTCAGGAGATGACGGCTGCCGTCGAGGTGCGACTGGAAGGTCGCACCCTCCTCGGTGATCTTCCGGCTCTGGGCGAGGCTGTAGACCTGATAACCGCCCGAGTCGGTGAGAATCGCACGGTCCCAGGCCATGAAGCGGTGCAGCCCGCCCAGCGCGCGGACCAGCTCTTCTCCGGGGCGCAGCATGAGGTGGTAGGTGTTTCCGAGCAGGATCTCGGTTCCCAAGGCGCGCAAGTCGTCCTGGCCAAGGGCTTTGACGGTGGCCTGCGTCCCCACCGGGATGAACACCGGGGTCTCCACCGTCCCGTGCAGAGTGTGCATCCGACCGCGGCGGGCGTGGGTGCTGGCGTCCTGGTGAAGCCGCTCGAAGCGGAAGCTCATCCGGCGGCTCCACTAGCGATGAACATCGCGTCACCGTAGCTGAAGAAGCGGTAACGCTCGGCCACGGCGGCCCGGTAGGCGGCGAGGACGGCCTCCCGACTGGCGAAGGCGCTGACCAACATCAGCAACGTCGAGCGGGGGAGATGAAAGTTGGTCAGCAAGGCATCCACGGCGCGGAAACGGTACCCCGGCCGGATGAACAAGGTGGTCGACCCGGGCCCGGCAGCGAGAGAGCCGTCCTCGAGGAGGGCGCTCTCCAGCGTTCGCACCACCGTGGTTCCCACGGCCACGATGCGCCGCCCCTCTGACCGAGCGCGGGCAAAGGCAGCCGCGGTTCCCAGGGGGACCTGGTAGCGCTCGGGGTGCATCCGATGGGCCGATTCGTCCTCGCTGCGCACCGGAAGAAAGGTTCCCGGTCCCACGTCGAGGGTGACGAAAGCCCGCTCGATTCTGCGCCGCTCCAGTGCCTCCAGGGTCTCGGGTGTAAGGTGGAGGCCGGCGGTCGGCGCGGCGACGGAGCCCTCCGCCCGCGCATACACCGTCTGGTACCGGAGCCGATCCTCCTCCGTGGGCTCTCGCTCGACATAGGGCGGAAGCGGCACCTGCCCGCTGCGCTCCAGCAATGCCGAGAGCGACCCCGCCCCGGCGAAGCGCACCCGCAGTTCACCCTCCCCGAGTGCATCGACCACGGTGGCCGAAGCTCCACCCTCGAACTCGACCACCGTGCCCGGCCGGAGCCCCTTGCTGGCCTGGCCGAGGCAGATCCAAGGAAGCGCCTCGACTGCTGCATGCAGCCCTTCGGCCGCCGTCCCCGCGGCGTCGGGCCGAACGAGGAGCAGCTCCACCCGACCGCCCGAGTCGCGCTTACGACCGAGGAGGCGAGCGGGAATGACCCGCGCATCGTTGAGGATGACCAGGTCGCCTGAACGGAGAAGGTCCGGCCAGTCCCGGAACCGCCGATGGGCGATGGCCCCATGCTGGCGGTCGAGGACCAGAAGGAGGGAAGCATCGCGCTCGGCCAACGGGGTGCGGGCGATGAGTTCGTCGGGAAGCTCGAAATCGTAATCGGTGAGGGCCAACGGAGTGCTGGCGGTCATTTCCTCGTGCCGCCGGCCGAGGCTCTTGGCAGGACGTGATGCACAGGGTCAAGCGCCCGCGGCGGATCAGTGCCCGGACGCTGCATCGCCGTTGACGGCCGGGCCGAGACCACTGGATGTCCGGGTCCATGCGGCTTCCAACGACCCTGGTCCTCCCCCTGCTGGCGCTCGCCTGTCGAAGCGCTCCGACGACTCCACCGCCGGCCGCCGATCCGGCCACTGCCGTTCGCGCGCTGGCCGACCAGCACTTCGAGCAGATGCTCCGCCTCGACCCGTTGATGGCCAGCGAGATCGGCGACCACCGCTACGACGACCGGCTTCCCGACGACCTCACCGAGTCGGGACGAGAGGCGAAACGCAGAGTGCAAGCCGAGACGCGAGAGCATCTGGCCCAGATTCCCCGTTCGGTCCTCAGCGGCGAGGATGCACTGACCTGGGACGTCCTCGACGACATGACTCGCACCGCACTGGAGGCCATCCGCTTCGACCGGCACCTGATGCCGGTCCAACAGATGAGCTCGATCCCGGTCAGCCTCCCCCTCCTCGGGGCTGGCACCGGCAGCCAACCCTTCGCAACGGTTGCTGACTACGAGCATTTCCTGGGCCGCATCGCCGCCTTTGACCACTGGGTGGACACAGCCATCGGCAACATGCGTCAGGGAATGGCGACCGGATTCACGCAACCTCGGCCGGTCATGGCCCGGGTGCTCCCCCAGCTCGATGCACAGCTGGTCACTCGAGCGGAGGACAGCGTCTTCTGGGGCCCCATCACCCGCATGCCAGAGGGGGTCGACCCCGCAGAGCGCGCACGCCTCACCGCCGCCTACCGCAACGCCATCCACCAGTCGCTGGTCCCGAGCTACCGGCGGCTGCGCGATTTCGTCCGTGACGTCTACCTTCCCGCCTGCCGGACCACGACGGCGGTCGAGGCACTCCCTGACGGACGGGAGCGTTACGCGTTCGAAGTCCGGCGCCAGACCACCACCGAGCTCGATGCCCACGCCATCCACCTGCTCGGGCTGCGGGAGGTTTCCCGCATCGTCGGTGAGGTCGATGTGTTGCAGACACGGGTTGGATTCCAGGGCACGCCCAGCGCCTTTCTCAAGGCCATGCTCGAGGACCCGAGAGGCGGCTCACGGACCGAAGCCGCGCTGATCGAGGCGTACCGGGGAGTCAAAGGCCGCATCGCGCCGCGGCTTCCCGTTCTGTTTTCCCGGCTCCCCCGGTCCGACTTCGACATCCGTCCGGTCGAGAAGTTCAGAGAGAATTCCGCCCCTTCGCAGTACACCCGGGGCACGCCCGACGGGACCCGCCCAGGAATCTTCTACGCCAACGCATCCAGCTTGAAGGTGCGTCCCACGCTGCCCTCCGAATCACTGTTTCTCCACGAGGCGCTGCCGGGACACCATTTCCAGATGTCGCTGACGAACGAGAATGACGCCCTCCCCAGGCTTCGACGCTTCGCCGAGTACAACGCCTACATCGAAGGCTGGGGGCTGTATGCCGAGCGCCTGGGATCGCAGCTGGGCGTCTATCAGGACGATCGGCAGAAGGCAGGACAGCTGAGGGGCGAGCTCTTCCGGGCGGCTCGGCTGGTGGTCGACACCGGACTCCACCACGAGGGTTGGTCCCGTGAGCGGGCCATCGACTACCTGGTGGACCTCACCGGCGATACGAAATCGGACATCGAGCTGGAAGTCGATCGCTACCTGGCAATCCCTGCGCAGGCCCTGGGCTACAAGGTGGGTGAGCTCTCCATTCGCCGGTTGCGCGATCAGGCCGAACGAGCGCTGGGGCCCCGATTCGACATTCGGGCGTTTCACCAGGCAGTACTGGAATCGGGCGCGCTCCCGCTGGGGCTGCTGGAGAAGAAAACCCAGGCCTGGATCGCGGACCGGAGCAGAACGGCCGGTGTCGACGGTCCTTCCCCCAGTGGCGGATCGTCACCCCACACCCGTGGCAACTGACTGGGCGTCGGGGCCAGCGCGCGGCCCGGTCAGGCATCGACTGCTCGGCTCCATTCGCCATCTGCTGCTCCGCTCAATAAAGCGCCTGGAGCTCCGTGCCGGGGTAGAAATGGACCAGGATCTCCCGATAGTCGCGCCCCTCGTCGGCCATCTGCTTCGCGCCCCACTGGGAGAGGCCGGCGCCATGGCCGAACCCGCGGCCGGTGAGCCGCAGTCCCCCGCGCCCGTCCGAGGCGACGTCGAAACTGAGGGAGCGGACCCGGTCGTACCCGAGCCGCTGTCGGAACTCGACCGCATCGACACTGCGTCCCCCGACCTCGAGCCTGCGCACCCGGCCGGTCGAGGTGCGGCCGACGACTCTCGCCTGACCTTTGGCTCCGAACGCCCGCTCCAACTCGTCGGCGGATACGTCGGTTGACCAGCGGGTCGACGGACCCGGGCGGCAATTGCAGGCCACGCTCGTGAGGTACGGGAGATCGCGCCCGAGGGCCGCCAGACCAGTCTCGGTGCGGCCCTCGCAGGAGGAATGGAAGTAGGCCTCGATGGGCTCCAGCTCGTAGGTGAGCACTTGTCCGGCGGTGGCCTCGGTGGCGGCTCGGGTGCGCGGATTTTCGCGGTTGAGGCCTCCGTAGACCTGGGCCAGCACGCTGCTGCCCAGGTGAACCGGCTGGGAGAGGGCGTCGATCTTTCGCTGGAGCGCGTAGGTGCGGGCGGCCACTGCCTGGGCTTTCAAGGCCTCGGTGGGAAAGGTCACCGGCATCTCGCCCCCGAGCACGGCGGCCACGTAGTCCTCCAGGGGGAGCACATTGACCAGCAGGACCTTGCGACCCCGCGGGAGCGCGACCACCTCCCCGCGCACGTCGGTGTTGCCCGCCCGGAGCGCATGCGCGGGGTCGGAGGTGCGGAAGCGGGCCGCACCGTCGATGGGCTGGCCATCGACCTCGAGGCCGTCACCGACATGGCGGACGCGCGCCTCATCGCGGTCGAGCGGCTGGAAAGGACCCTCCTCCGAATCGGGACCCAGGAGCAGCCCCTTGCCCCGGACGACCACCGTCGTGTCGGGTCGTTCGCCCATGGCAATGCGGACGGTCTCGGCGCCGTGGGCAACCAGCGCTGTCAGGAGCGATGTGAGAAGGCCCAGTCGTTGCACGCGGACCCCCGAGCATCGGCGGGGCCGTCCGTTCGCGCCAGAATTCAAGCCTGGGCCGACTCGGCCGTTACTCTCCACACCGCCTCGTAAGGACAGCTGCAGTCGGTCTCCTCTGGTTCCGGATAGACGTAGGCTGCGCCCCGGAAGTTCCGGAACACGGTCTCGTAACCGCGCCGCTCGACCACGTAATCGGGCTGCAGGGTCACCTTCCCTCCTCCGCCCGGAAGGTCGACCGCCAGATGTGGGACGGCGAGGCCGGTGGTGTGGCCTCGGAGTTGCTCGAGGATGGCCACTCCGGCTGCAAGCGGCGTCCGAAGATGCTCCAGTCCTTCCGCCACATCCATCTGGTGCAAGTAATACGGACGCACCCGAGAGCGAAGAAGCGCGTGGTTCAGCTCCCTGATGATCCGCGCATCGGAGTTCACCCTCCGGAGAAGGACCGACTGATTCTCCACCGGAACCCCATGGTCGACGAGCCGCTCGCAGGCGGCCCGGGCCTCTGCAGTCAGCTCCTTGGGGTGGTTGAAGTGCGTCACCGCAAAGAGCGGCGCGTGGCGACGAAGCATGACCGCCAGCTCCTCCGTCACGCGCATCGGTAGCGTGACCGGCACGCGGGTCCCGATGCGAAGCATCTCCACGTGGGGGATGGCTCGCAGGGCGCCGAGAAGAGCCTCGAGCCGTTCGTCCGCCAGTAGGAACGGATCGCCACCGGAAACCAGGACGTCGCGCACCTCGGGATGGCTGCGGACGTACTCCACTCCCTCGGCCCAGGCCTCGCGCCCGAAGACCGACTCCCCGCCCTTGGTGATGCGGCGACGGGTGCAATGCCGGCAGTAGGTGGAACAACTGTCCAGGGCGAGGAAGAGCACCCGGTCGGGGTACCTGTGCACGATGGTGGCCACCGGACGGTGCGGGTCCTCCCCCAAGGGATCCCGCAGCTCTCCTGGCCGGACGCGCGCCTCGGCAGAGGTCGGGATGGCTTGCATCCGCACCGGACAGAACGGGTGCTGTCGATCGATGAGCGACAGGTAGTAGGGCGAAATCCCCAGGCGGAAGACTTGGCGAGTCTCCTCGCAGCCGCGCCGCTCCTCCTCGGTGAGCGGGACCAGGCGGGCCAATTGCTCGGGCGAACGGATGGAATGGCGCATCTGCCAGCGCCAGTCGCTCCACTGCTCGGGAGTGGCCTCAGGGAAAAGGGCGCGCCAGGTTTCGGTCATGGGACTGCGGCGCTCGGGTCAGGCCTTGGCCTGCTCACGCCACCACTGCTGGCCGGACTCTGGCAGCGTGTAAATGGGATCGTAATACTCGTAGCGCCGGGTGAGGGCCTCTGGATCCTTCAGCTCGATGCCGGTCCGGTAATTCTTGGTCCAAAAGGAAATGCCACGCTCGTGGTCGTAATCGGCCACCTGGTTAACCCAGCGCTTCCCGACAAAGGGTACGTCGCACACGATGCGAGGGGTGGCGAAGCCGGGGAGGTAGCCCATGATGTCGTGCTGCAGTTGTTGCGCCTCGGCCACCGACGTCCGCCAGTGTTCCGAATTGGGAATCATGTCACACATGTAAAAGTAGTACGGAAGTATGTGGGCATGGTCGAGGAGCGTGAAGCAAAGATCCAGCAGATCCCCGGCAGTGGCATTCACTCCGCGCAGCAGCACTCCCTGGTTCCGAATGTCGCGGAAGCCAATCTCCAGCAGCGCATCGGCTGCCTCTTGCACCAGGGGAGTCAGCTGCCGAGCATGGTTGACGTGGGTGTGCAAGGCGAGCTGCACGCCGCGCTCGAACGCCTTCTTGGCCAGCCTCTGAAGTCCCTGAAGAACGGTGGGCTGGAGGAAGTGTTGCGGCAGCCCCATGAATCCCTTGGAGGCCAGGCGGATGTCCCGGATGTTGGGGATGTCGAGCAGCTGGCTGACGAAGCTCTCCAGCACCTGGATGGGGAGGTTGGCCACGTCCCCGCCTGAGACGACGACGTCCCGGACGCCGGGGGTCCGGCGCAGGTACTCGAGGATCTTGGCGTAGCGGTCATTCTGGGCCAGCTGGAAACGGTGCTTGTCCACCTGGGGCACGTCGTTGCCGACCAGGTCCATGCGGGTGCAATGGCCGCAGTACTGAGGGCAGGTGGAGAGCAGCTCCGCCAAGACCTTGGTCGGGTATCGGTGGGTGAGCCCCTCCACCACCCACATGTCCGCCTCGTGGAGGCTGTCCCGGCTGGCCCGGGGATGGTTGGGCCAATCGGTGCGCCGGTCGTCGAGGGCCGGGAGCATGTAGCGGCGGACCGGGCAGGACCAGAGGTCGTCCAGGTCCATCGTGTTCAGCATCTGCGGCGGAATGAGGATGGACATGGTGGCCCGCTCGCGCTGATCGCGGTCGATCGCGGCGAGCAACGAATCGGGCAGCAGCTCGCCCAGCGTGGCCTTCAGCTCCTTGAGGTTCTTGACCGTGCGCCGGCGCTGCCAGAGCGCGCTCTCCCAATCGGCCCGGGAGACGGTCCGGTAGGCGGGGATGCGAGTCCAGTCCGGCTCCAGGAACTCACGCCGGAGTGGGTAGACGAACGGCTGCGCCTCGGTCGTGAGGACGGTCGGGCGGCCTTTGGTGGCGATTGGCGAGGCCACGCTGGCCGGGTGCGCCGCGGGCGGGATGATTTGCTTCACACGCATGGGTTCCTACAGGTCCTACACCACCGGGCGTTCTGGGGCGAGTCCAGGCGCCCCGGCCGTCAGCGCCGGCGAATGTCCAGGCCGGCGTGCCATGAACGGAGACATTCAGGTTGAAGGCCCAGTCGCAGGCGAACGGCTCGCCATCGAGTCGGAGCCATGGCCCGCGGGTCTCGTGCGGAACGGAGCGCGTACTCATCGATGCTGGCAAAAACCTCCTCCATCAGCCCGGTGCCGCCGGCCCCCGTCGCCCGAAGTGCCGCTCGCATCCTTACGACGTCCACCCCCGCGTTCCCAGCAGCAATCCGTGGTTCTTTCCCGGGGTATTGAAGTCGTAGACGCGCAGCGCCGACCAGGCGAACCGGGTCGTCAGTTCGGCCAGCGAGGAGGGCTCGACCCGCTCGTAGACCTGGATCGCGTACAGGATAGGGTTGTCGTTGAACGTCGCGCCGATCCGCTCGAGGATCTCGTGAATCGGCGGCGTCGTCCGCCGCAGGTCGAGGCCGGTGGACTCGCTGAGCCCGTCGCCCCAGGGCGGTGCGACGAAGGCAACGAGCAATTGCCCCGTCGCGAGGCGAATATCCGTCAGGGCCGCCGCGTAATCCCGATGCCGGTATTCGATCGACGCGCGGACGATGGCGAGATTCCTGCTGCTCAACGCGAACACCGTATCGTCGAGCTCGAAGCCGATCCCTGTCGCGCCTGGAAGCTCGCGGAGCATCCAGTAGAGCGTATTTCCGGACCCCGCGAAGAGATCGACCACCCTCGCACCTCCGCTGGACGGCGCGTTACGCGCGACCGCTGCGATGTCGCGGCCGATGCGCTGCCCGAGGCGGTCGCGGGTCAGCTCCACGACGGTGCGCCCGAGCAAGCGCACGCCGCGCGCATGCCACTCCGCCGGCTTCAGCCCGTAGACGCAAACATAGTCAGCGTCTCCGAAGCTGTCGGTGCCGTAACGCTGAACTTCCCGCAGCTCCAGAACCTGGTTCCGCTTGGGCCCCTTGAGGAGCAGCTCGCGATCGTATCGCTGATCTTGCGTCGCCACGGCAGCTCCCGTGGCCCTCGCTCCCCGGACCAAGTTCGCCACCTTGGGCGCCAGCTCCTGTGGCTCGTCTGACCTGCTCATCCCCGCTCCGACAGCGCCTTGGGGCAGCTCTCTACCGCCATCGCCCGTGCTGTTTCCCGGAGATGGCTGAACACTGCATCCCGCCTGGCGCCAGGCTCGTCGAACACTCCTCGGCGTAAATCGGCGGCGAGCCGGCGTTCCAGCTCTCCCAGGGACGCCGAAGGCGCGTCGTAGAGGGATGCCAACCGGGCGCGGGCCGCTTCTTCCGGACCCTCCCCCGCCTCGAGCTGTCGGGCGGCGATGGCCATCGCCCTGGCCACCATCAGCGCCTGGTAATGCGCCGGGCCCGAGAGCAGCGGAACGATGCTCTGACGCAGGACCGTCCGGGCAGTCTCCAGCAGGTTCCTTGCGGTGGGTTGACGACGCATCAGCCCTCCCGGGTCATCTCCAGCATGTCCAGCTCCAGCTCCGGAACGAGGTGGGCGGTGAGCGCAAGCTCCAGGCTGATCTCGCTTCCTGTCAGGTGCCGCTCCGCCTGTTCCAGGGCGATGATCGCCCAGCGCATGGTCGCCATGGCCATCCAGTAAGGAAGCGCTCGCCGATCGACGAGGGTTCCGGACTGCCCCTGGTAGCCTCGCAGAAAATCATCCAGCGATCCGAGGCCGCCCGCTTCCGCCTGTCGCCGGCCGAACCGCCAGCAGGGGGCGCAGAACCAGCCAATGTCGGCCAGCGGGTCCCCCCAGCCGGCGAATTCCCAGTCGAGAATCCCGGTCGGCTGACCGTCGCTGACGAGGTAATTGCCGGTG
>JBKOYI010000178.1:0-17051 GCA_046725335.1 Myxococcota bacterium
TACTACCGGCTCAACGTCTTCTCGATCTTCGTCCCGCCGCTCCGCGACCGGAAGCCGGACATCATGCTCCTGGCCGATCACTTCCTCATCAAGTACGCCCGGCGGCACAACAAACGCATCAAACGCATCGCCACCCCGGCCATCGACATGCTGGTGAGCTACCACTGGCCGGGGAACGTCCGCGAGCTGGAGAACACAATCGAGCGCGCGGTCCTCACCTGCGACGGACAGGTCATCCACGGCCACGATCTGCCGCCCACGCTCCAGACGGCCGAGGCGTCCGGCACCACGGTGCAGTCCTCGCTCTCCGACGCCATCGAGCAGTACGAGAAGGACCTGATCCTGGACGCGCTGAAGAGCGCCCGCGGAAACCGCGCCAAGGCGGCGCGGCTCCTCGGGACCACCGAGCGGATCATCGGGTACAAGATCCGCAAGTACGACATCGAGGTAGCCCGCTTCCGCGGCAGCCCCGCCGTCACCGGGGCCCGGCGCAGGACCGGGACCCGCTAGGCGGCCTTCCCGGCGGCGCGGAGGAGGTGCGAGGCGATCTCCTCCAGGGCCAGCATGACGGCCGTCGCCTGGAGGACCTCCTTGACCTGGGGGTCGCTCTCCCGCGCGAGCGCCTTCTGGACTGCGGGGAGAATCTCCGCTGCGGGATGGCCCTGAAGGACGCGGGCGGCGGCGGGGCGCTCGCCGGCGGTGCCGGAGAAGAGCCCGAGCGCGGCCACGGCCCGCTCCAGCGTCCGCCGGAGCCGGTTGTTGATGGTCACCTGCTCCAGCTGGTCCCGATCGATCGTCGCCGGCGCCCCGGTGAGCGCGTCCTGAAGCGTGCCCTGGTGATCGACCAGGACGGTCGGGCCGAGGTAGAGGCTCACTCGGCCTCCTTGGGGGTCCAGGGAGCTTCGGTCAGCCACCCCTGCCGTCCGCACGGTCGCGATGTCTTCCGCGGAGAGGCCGCGTTCGGGGCTGACCGCCCCGCCTTGAAGCGGCCGTCGCGCCCCGAATCAACGTCCCCGACGGCCCCCAAGGATCGCCGTTCGGGCCGCTCGGAGAACCTCCTGCATGGCGTCGGCAACCGGTCCCACGTGCCGGCCGAGGATCCTCACCATGACTCCGCCGCCGGACGGGAGCTCGCTCGTCCCAGCGAGGACTTCGCCATGCTCCTGCAGGAGGCCGTGGAGGCGGTCGCCGAGCTGACGTGCGGGGACTTTCCTCGTCAAGAGATGAAGCGTGCCCAGGACGTCGAACCGACCGAGAAGCCCAGACCGCTTGGGAGAGATGGTGGCCGGCGTCAGATGGGTGAAGTCGAGGAATTCCAGGACGCCGTCCTCTCCCTCCGCCGCGACGCGCGAAGAGTAGAGTTCGTACGCGTGGGATTCGCCCATTGCCACCCGACCGGGACTCAGGATGCTTCCAAACCCCAGCGTCGCCGTGGGGTGGGCCACCAGCGTCACCTCCTCCAGGAATCGGGCGCCACGAAAGGGAATGACCGGCCCCGGCAGGTACTCGACGTAGGTTTCCGCCCGAGCCGAAATCTTCACGACGTGAGTGGCGGGGGATGCCGGCGAACGGTAGATCTTCGTCGCGGCCGGCGTGGTCATGTGAATCTGCGCGCCGTCCCTGGCGACGATCTCCGTCTGGAGCCGGTCCCCCTGGACGATCCCGCCGGCGATGGAGACGAGGTACACCCAGGCCATTCCCGGGAGATCCGCGTCCAGATGGAGGACCTTCTGGACTTGTAACGGCGCCTGCTGAAACCGGTCCACGATCTCGGTCACGCCGTCCCGGGACGCGAATTCTAGCTTGAGACAGCCTTCCATGTCCGGCCGTCGCTACTCCCGCCCCTTCCGCGCCGCGTCCTCGAATAGCACCTCCCGCTTGATGAGCGCCACGACGTCGTCGATTCCGGCCTCAGTCATGCAGTTGGTGAACACGAACGGCCTGGCGTCCCGCATCTTCCGGGAATCCCTCGCCATGACCTCTAGGCTCGCCCCCACATGGGGCGCGAGGTCCACCTTGTTGATCGCCAGGAGATCGGACTGGGTGATGCCGGGCCCGTTCTTGCGGGGGATCTTGTCCCCGGCGGCCACGTCGATGACGTAGATGAAGTAGTCCACCAGGGCCGGGCTGAAGGTCAGGGTCAGATTATCCCCACCGCTCTCCAGAAAGAGGAGGTCCGAATCCGGGAAGCGGGCCTCCATCTCTTCGAGGAAGGCGAGGTTCATCGTCGGGTCTTCCCTAACCGCGGTGTGGGGGCAGGCCCCCGTCTCGACCCCCAAGACCCGCTCCGGGTCGAGGATCCCGGCGAGGGTTCGCTTCACATGCAGAGCGTCCTCCACCGTCACAATGTCGTTCGTCACGACAATGACCTTGCGCCCCTCCGCGATCAACCGCGGGACCAGCCTCTCGATGAGGGCAGTCTTCCCCGACCCGACCGGGCCGCCGACCCCGATGCGCGGTATCCGTTTAGCCATCTCCTCCTCCTGCTCAGCTGACGAACAACCGCACCGCGGCACGCTCGTGCACCATCCCCATGACGTCGATGAGGGGGGCGAAGACGCGCATGTCCTTGAGGCCTTTGTCCATGTTCTCCTGGACCACCTGGACCATCAGGGGCTTCAGCCGCGACAGAGTGAGCTGGGCCTCCTCGTGGTCGAGCCGGATCAGGCGCATCGCGGCGCCGAGAACGCTGGTGGTGAAGGCGTAGAGCTCGATCAGCATCGCCTCCCCTCGCCCGATCCTGAGCGTGGCAGCCGCCGCCCCGAGCGCCACCGCCGAATTCCCCGGGCAGGCGCCGGCGGCGACTGCGACCCGGTAGTCCTCAAGCAGGCCCCCGGGGGTGAGCTTGGTCGCGGTGGTGAGGATACGCTTGCCGACCCTTCGCGATGAATCGCGCGCTTCCCGGACCAGCTTCATGGCAAAGAGGCGGCGGTCGATCTCCTGGAGACGCCCGAGGTCCTGCTCCAGGGTGGCCCGATGCGCGTGGGAGAGCGCCACGCCGTCGGCGGGGCCCAGGACGTTCTCCAGATAGTCCCGCACCAGCAGTTCAACCTCCGCTTTCGAAACCAGCCCGGCCTGAACGAAGGCCTCGAACCCGTGAGAGAGCGTATACAGGCCGGTTGGAAAGAAGGCGTCGGACAACTGCAGGGCGCTCAGGAACACAGCGCCGGAGGGACCGGACGGGAGCTCTACCTCAGTGGTCATACTTATGGGGGTGCGGGTGCTCGTGGGGGACCACCCTGGAGATGGCTCCGACGCTCCCGCGCTCGAATCGATACTCGATCCCCTCGAGGCCGTAGGTCTTCAGGACCGTTTCCATCACCTTCTTGTCCACCGACACCGGGACATACACCGACGTCCCCTCGATTCTGACCGGCCAGTGCTGGTTGCCCAGGACATGCCCGAGCCGGACGGCAACCCGGAGGAGGTCGGCGGCGGAGGGGGCCGGCTTGACGCTGATCACAAGCACCTCCTCTGGCTTGAGCCGCGCCACTATCAGCCGTCCCTCCGACTCGTTCAGATATAGAACGTCTCCATCGCGCAGGACCGTACCCCGCCCGAGGCTCATTCCGATCGGAGTACCCTTGTCGGTGACCGTTCGGAGGCGCCCCTTTTGAGCCTCGAGCGGCGTGAGCTCCACCGTTTCCGCGTGGCCCGTCGCCTGGCACTGCCGGTAGAGATCGCCCAGACTCGCGTCCCCGTCAACGTTGCCTAGGATCTCCTCGATGACGATCATTTTATCCGCCCGTGGGGAGACCTCGACGGCCACGATGTCCGGGGCTCGCTAGAACAGGAAATACCGTTGCGCCATGGACAAGACGCGGGCCGGCTCACAGGTGAGGAGCTCGCCATCGGCACGGACCTCGTAGGTCTCCGGGTCCACCTCGACCTTGGGGAGGGCCGTGTTGTGGATCATGTCCTTCTTGCCCAGCGTGCGGCAATGACCCACAGGGATCACCTGCTTTTGCAGTCCCAACTTCTTGTGGATCCCGGCCTCAAAGGCGGCCTTGGAGAGGAACGAGACGGAGATGGACTGCTTGGCGCGCCCGAACCCGCCCCACATATACCGGCCGAGGATCGGCTGGGGCGTGGGGATCGTCGAGGCGGGATCGCCCATCGCGGCGTAGGCGATGAATCCTCCCTTGATGACCATCTCCGGCTTGACGCCGAAAAATTTCGGCTTCCAAAGCACGACGTCGGCCAGTTTTCCGATCTCGAGGGAGCCTAGGTGCTCCGAGATCCCGTGGGCGATGGCGACGTTGATCGTATACTTGGCGATGTACCGCTTCACCCGGACGTTATCGTTGTCTCCCCGTTCTTCCGGCAGGCGTCCCCGCTGCCGTTTCATCTTGTCGGCCGTCTGCCAGGTCCGGATGATGGTTTCGCCGACCCGGCCCATCGCCTGGGAATCCGACCCGATCATGCTCACGGCGCCCAAGTCGTGCAGGATGTCCTCGGCAGCAATGGTCTCGGCGCGAATCCGGGCCTCGGCCTGTGCGATGTCCTCGGGAATGCGCGGGTCCAGGTGGTGGCACACCATCAGCATGTCCAGGTGCTCTTCCACCGTATTGACGGTGTAGGGCTTCGTCGGATTGGTGGATGACGGGAGGACGTGGGGATAGGAGACGATCTTGATGATATCGGGGGCATGTCCGCCGCCCGCTCCCTCTACGTGGTAGGCGTGGATGGTCCGGCCCCCGATGGCGGCGATGGTGTCCTCGACGAAGCCCGTCTCGTTCAGCGTGTCCGTGTGAATCGTCACTTGGACGTCATACTCATCGGCGACCTTCAGACAGCAATCTATGGCGGCAGGGGTGGTCCCCCAGTCCTCGTGGAGCTTGAACCCCATGGCGCCGGCCTCAGCCTGCTCCCGCAGCGACTGCGGAAGGGAGGAGTTTCCCTTCCCCTGGAACCCGAAGTTCATCGGATACTCCTCCGCCGCTTCCAGCATCCGATGGATGTTCCAGGCCCCGGGGGTGCAAGTGGTCGCGTTGGTGCCGGTGGCCGGGCCGGTACCGCCCCCGATCATGGTGGTGATGCCGGAGCCGAAGGCCTCGTCGACCTGCTGCGGACAGATGAAGTGGACGTGCGAATCGATTCCCCCCGCGGTGGCGATGAGTCCCTCACCTGCAAGGGCTTCGGTGGAGGCGCCCACAACCATGCCGGGGGAGACGCCCTCCATGGTGTTCGGGTTTCCCGCCTTGCCGATGCCCGCGATCTTTCCATCCCGGATCCCGATATCGGCTTTGACAATTCCCCAATGGTCCACGACGACGACATTGGTAATCACGAGGTCGAGGGCCCCGCTCTCCCGCGTCGCGTCGGGGGCCTGGCCGAGTCCGTCCCGCAGGACCTTCCCCGGTCCATACCGGGTCTCCTCTCCGTACACGGCATGGTCCTTCTCGACCTCGATGATCAGTTCCGTGTCGGCGAGCCGGACCCGGTCTCCCACCGTGGGTCCGAACATCGCGACGTAGCTGCGCCGGTCGATGCTGAGGGTCATCGGGTCGCTCCTTGGAACTGTCGGGCCCCGGCCCGCTCCATCGCCTTCCTGCGAACCTCGGGAGAGGTCAGGTCGCCATCGGTCAGGTTGTTCAAGCCGCGCACGATCTTCTTCCCCAGGATCTCCACCAGGGTCACCTTCCGCTCGTCGCCGGGCTCAAAGCGCATTGTGGTCCCCGACGGGATGTTCAGTCGCATG
This sequence comes from Myxococcota bacterium, assembly GCA_046725335.1. Classification (GTDB taxonomy): domain Bacteria; phylum Myxococcota; class Myxococcia; order Myxococcales; family Myxococcaceae; genus RPRB01. Next base: position 5,702 of record JBKOYI010000178.1, read on the forward strand.
CCGAGGGCCTTTTCCCGGTCGAACCGAAGGGCCTTGTTCACCTCGAAGAAATGATAATGGGCGCCGACCTGGACCGGGCGGTCGCCGGCGTTGGCCACGACGATCTCGCACGTCCGACGCCCCCGGTTCGCCACGATCTCGGAAGCTGCGCAGAGGATCTCCCCGGGTTTCATGCGCGCCTCCTCACCTGATCGGCGCATGGACGGTGACCAGCTTGGTCCCGTCCGGGAACGTGGCCTCGACCTGGACCTCCTCGACCATCTCGGCGACGCCTTCCATCACGTCCGCTCGCGTGAGGATCCGGGTCCCGGCCTGCATCAGCTCGGGCACAGACTTCCCGTCGCGGCTTCCCTCCATGATCTCGGCCGCGATGATCGCCACCGCCTCCGGGTAGTTTAAGCGGAGGCCCCGCGCCCGGCGGCGGCGCGCCACCTCCGCGGCGACGAAGATGAGAACCTTCTCCTGCTCACGCGGTGTCAGATGCATGGGCGACCTCCCGATGCGGCGTTCGCTCCAGCGGAACCGCCACACGCCTTTTCGGTGACGTAAGAACGATCGCAGATCGAGCACGCAAAATCCAAGGAGGAACAAACCGGGCTTTGGGGGAAGAGGTGAGGTGGAGGTCGACTCCGGAGCGTCTGGGAGGGTGACTCGGGAACTCTCGCAGGAGGGCTCTCGAGGGGGCCGACCCCTCAGGGGGAGGACCTCCGGAGAGGCCGTCAGCGGCAGGTCAGCTGGGTCTCGAGTTGCGGACGGTCCTCACCAGAAAGTGAGCTGGGGCGGGGAGGCGGCCGGGGCGAGGGGGAGGGTTTCCGAGGCGGACCCCCGGGTCGATCGTAAGACCCGCGTCGGCCCCTGCGAGGAGACGAAGGCGCGCGCTCCGGGCCCGGCCGTGATGTCGAGCTCCAGCCGGTCGCCATCCACCAGCCCGCCCCCCAGCGTGCTGGTGTAGGCCCAGGCCGCGCTCCCGTGGTTGCGAGGGGTGAGGAACCGGAGCGGGCTCTCGGCATAGGCGATCTGCACCGCGGTCCGCGTCCCGGCCTGACCGAAGGCTAGGTGGCCCCGAGCCATGATCGCCTTGTAGCCCGGATCACACCGAGAGGTGCTTCCGGACCTGCGTCGGATCCAGCGCGGCGATGCGGCCCCGGAGCACGATCTCCCCGCGGGAGAGGACCGCGCAGTGTTCGGCCAGCTCCAGGGCGAAGTCCAGGTACTGCTCCACGAGGACGATGGTCATGTTCCGCTCCAGCAGCGCCCGGAGCACCCGGCCGATCTCCTTGATGGTGGAGGGCTGAATGCCCTCGGTGGGCTCGTCGAGCAGCAGGAGCCGGGGCCGGGCGATGAGCGCCCGGGCGATGGCCAGCTGCTGCTGCTGTCCTCCGGAAAGGTCCCCGCCCCGGCGGTTTCGCATCGTCCGCAGGATGGGGAAGAGCTCCTCCAGCTCGGAGCGGGGCATCGTGTCTCCCCGGGCGGCCGACTCTCCCACGCTGAGGTTCTCGGCCACCGTGAGGCGGGAGAAGATCTCCCGGCCCTGCGGCACGTAGCCCATCCCGCGCCGCGCTCGCTCGTACGACGGGAGGCCAGTGACGTCCTCACCCCCGAGCTGCACCGTGCCCCGCTTCAGCGGAAGCTCGCCGATCAGGCAGCGGAGGAGGGTGGTTTTGCCCACGCCGTTCCGCCCGAGCAGCGCGGTGCAGGTCCCGGCCGGCACCTCCAGCTCGATCCCCCGGAGGGTGTGGCTGCCGCCGTAGTACTGGTCGAGCCCGTTCACGTTCAGCATCAGCGCCCCAGGTAGACGTCGATCACCCGTGGATCCTTTCGGATCGCGTCCATGGTCCCCTCGGCCAGCACCCGCCCCTCGTGGAGGACGGTCACCCTCCCGGCGATGCTGTCCACGAAGTGCATGTCGTGCTCCACCACCACCAGCGAGTGCTTGCCGGCCAGTCCCCTCAGCAATTCGCCGGTGCGCGCGGCTTCCTCGTCGCTCATCCCGGCCACCGGCTCGTCGAGGAGGAGCAGGCCCGGGTCCTGCACCAAAAGCATGCCGATCTCCAGCCACTGCTTCTCCCCGTGCGACAGCAGATCGGCCCGGATCTCCGCCTTCCCGCGCAGCCCGATCCGCCCCAGGACCTCGTCGATGCGCGCCTCCTGCCCCGGGGTGCGGCGAGCATGCAGCGTGGGGAAGACGCGCTTGTCGGTCTTCAGCGACAGCTCGAGGTTCTCGAACACGGTGTGGGCGCGGAAGATGGTGGGCTTTTGGAACTTGCGGCCGATGCCCGCCTGGACGATCTCCGCCTCGGACAGCCGGGTGAGGTCGTGGGCCTCGCCATACTGCGCCTCGCCGGTGTCCGGACGGGTGCGGCCGGTGATGACGTCCATCAGGGTCGTCTTTCCCGCGCCGTTGGGGCCGATGATGCAGCGGAGCTCGCCGGGCTCGACCAGGAGGCAGAGCGAGTCCAGCGCCTTGAACCCATCGAAGCTGACGGTGACACCGCTCAGGTAGAGGACCGGTCCGGCCGCGGTGTCGAGGTTCATGGCTTCCCCTCGCGCCAGAAGAGCCCGAGCACCCCCCGCGGCAGCCAGCGGGTCACCACGATGAACGACAGCCCGAGCACGAACAGCCACAGCTCGGGGAAGGCCACGGTGAGGACGCTCCTGGCGCCGTTGACCAGCGCCGCGCCGAGGATCGGCCCGATCAGCGTGCCCCGGCCGCCGACCGCGACCGCGATGGCGATTTCCACCGAGTTGGCGGGGGACATCTCGCTGGGGTTGATGATGCCCACCTGGGGCACGTAGAGCGCGCCGGCGATTCCGCAGATCGCCGCCGAGAGCGTCCAGACGAAGAGCTTGAAGGAGACGGGGTCGTAACCGCAGAACCGCACCCGGTCCTCCGCGTCGCGGATGGCGGTGAGGACACGCCCCAGCTTGGAGAGCACCAGGGCCCGGCAGAGGACCAGCACCGAGAGGAGGAGCGTGGCGGACAGCACCAGCAGCGCCACCCGGGTGCGCGGGCTCGCCAGGGGGAAGCCCAGGATGCGCTTGAAGTCGGTGAAGCCGTTGTTTCCGCCGAACCCGGTCTGGTTCCGGAAGAAGAGCAGCATCGCGGCATAGGTCAGCGCCTGGGTGATGATCGAGAAGTAGACGCCGCGGATGCGCGAGCGAAAGGCGAACCAGCCGAAGACGAAGGCCAGGAGCGCGGGCACGAGCACCACCAGCAGCGCCTGCTGGAGGAATCGGTCCGAACCGAGCCAGTACCAGGGCAGCTCCTTCCAGTCGAGGAACACCATGAAATCGGGCAGCACCGGATCGCCATACACGCCGTCCCGGCCGATGGCCCGCATCAGGTACATGCCCATCGCGTAGCCGCCGAGGGCGAAGAACAGCCCGTGGCCCAGCGAGAGGATGCCGGTGTAGCCCCAGACCAGATCCATCGCCAGGGCCACCGTGGCGTAGCAGAGGATCTTCCCCACCAGGGTGACCGTGTAGTCCGAAAGGTGGAGCGTCGAGGTGGCCGGCACCAGGAGATGGAGCACCGGGAGCGCGACGACCAGCGCGCCGTAGACCGCGAGGATGACCGCCCACACCTGGCGCGGGTAGAGCCGCCGTCCGGGGCTGCGGCGAGCGACGACCGAGGGGGGCGGCAGCACGACGGTGGCCGTGGTCACCCTTCCTCCAGTGCCCGCCCGCGCAGGGCGAACAGCCCCTGCGGGCGTCGCTGGATGAAGAGGATGACGAAGACCAGGACGACGATCTTCGCCATCACCGCGCCCGCCCAGGGCTCGAGCAGCTTGTTCACCGCCCCGAGGCTCGCGGCAGCGATGGTGGTGCCCGCGAGCTGACCCACTCCCCCCAACACGACGACCATGAAGCAGTCGACGATGAACCCCTGGCCCAGCTCGGGGCCCACGTTGCCGATCTGCGATAACGCGCATCCGCCCAGCCCGGCGATGCCGGAGCCGACGGCGAAGGCGAAAAGGTCCACCCGCGGCGTGCGCACCCCCAAGCCTGCGGCGCGTTGCCGGTCCTGGGTGACCGCGCGGACCAGGAGACCGAGCCGGGTGCGGGAGAGGAGCGCCCAGACCCCCACCAGCACCCCGGCGGAGAAAAGGACGATGACGATCCGGTTCCAGGGCAGGACCAGGCCGGGGAGCAGGGTGAGGCCGCCGGACATCCAGCTGGGGTTGGACACCTCGACGTTCTGCGCGCCGAACGCGACTCGGACGGTCTGGATGATGAGGAGGCTCGCGCCCCAGGTGGCGAGCAGCGTCTCCAGCGGGCGCCCGTAGAGCTTACGCACCACGGTGAGCTCGAGCAGCGCGCCCACTGCCGCCGCTGCGAGGAACGAGGCGGGGAGGGCGACCAGCAGATACCAGTCGAAGAAGGGCGAGCCTCGGAAGAGCGCCTGGACGCACCACGTCGCGTACGCGCCGACCATCAGGAGCTCGCCGTGGGCCATGTTGATGACCCCCATCAAACCGAAGGTAATTGCCAGGCCCAGCGCGGCGAGGAGGAGGATGCTCCCCAGGCTGAGTCCGGAGAAGACGAGGCCCACCATCGCCGCGCGCTGGAGCGCCAGGTCCACGCTCTTCACCGCCTCCTGGAGCGCCGCGAGCACGGTGGGGTCCCTCTCCAGCTCGAGCCGCTGCATCAGCTGCCGCTTGGCGTGGGCCTTGCGCAGCTCCTCGATGGCCCCGAGGCGCTGCTCGGGGTCGTCGCTGGCCAGGGCCAGCATGGCGGCGGTCGCCTGGAGGGCCTCCTTGACCTGGGGGTCGCTCTCGTGCGCGATCGCCTTCTGGACTGCGGGGAGAATCTCCGCTGCGGGATGGTCTTGAAGGACGCGGGCGGCGGCGAGGCGCTCGCCGGCGGTGCCGGAGAAGAGCCCGAGCGCGGCCACGGCACGCTCCAGCGTCCGCCGGAGCCGGTTGTTGATGGTCACCTGCTCCAGCTGGTCCCGATCGGTCGTCGCCGGCGCCCCGGTGAGCGCGTCCTGAAGCGTGCCCTGGTGATCGACCAGGACGGTCGGGCCGAGGTAGAGGTTCCCCTCCAGGAGTGCTCGGAGGACGGGCAGAGCCCGCACGTCGGTCGCCTCCACCAGGGCTGCGATGGTGTCCTCTCGCGACTCGGGGTTGACCAGCCTGTCCAGGGTGGCGGCATCGATCGTGGGTGCGGGGGTGCGCTCCGACTGTGGCGCCGCTGCAGCGCGGGGTGCCACCGCCGTGAGCAGGGTGAGGAGGAGGAGGGGACCGCGCAGCTCAGCGGTCGGCACGCTTCTCATTGCCGGGGACGAACGGGCTCCACGGCTGGGCGCGGACGGGCTTGGTGGTCTTCCAAACCACGGAGAACTGACCGTTGCCCTGCACCTCGCCGATCATGACTGGCTTCCAGAGGTGGTGGTTGGTCTCGTCCATCTTCAAGGTGAAGCCCGAGGGCGCAGCGAAGGTCTGCCCGCTCATCGCCGTGCGCACCGCGTCCACCTTGGTGGTTCCGGCCTTCTTCACCGCCTGGGCCCACATGTGGATGCCGACGTAGGTGGCCTCCATCGGGTCGTTGGTGACGCGGGAGTTGCCGCCGGGCAGGTTGTTCTTCTTCACGTACGCTCTCCACTGGTTGATGAAGGCGCTGTTCACCGGGTTCTTCATCGACATGAAGTAGTTCCACGCGGCGAGGTGACCGACCAGCGGCTTGGTGTCGATGCCGCGCAGCTCCTCCTCGCCGACCGAGAAGGCCACCACTGGGATGTCCGTCGCCTTCAGGCCCTGGTTGCCCAGCTCCTTGTAGAAGGGGACGTTGGAGTCCCCGTTGATCGTGGACACCACCGCGGTGTGGCCGACCGCACCGAACGCTTTGATCTGGGCGACGATGGTCTGGTAGTCGTTGTGGCCGAAGGGCGTGTAGGTCTCCACGATGTCCTTGTCGGTGATCCCCTTGGAGTGGAGGAAGGCGCGGAGGATCTTGTTGGTGGTCCGGGGGTAGACGTAGTCGGTTCCGAGGAGGAAGAAGCGGGTCGCACCGCCGCCCTCCTTGGACATGAGATATTCCACGGCGGGGATTGCCTGCTGGTTCGGCGCTGCGCCGGTGTAGAAGACGTTCTGGCTCAGCTCTTCACCCTCGTACTGCACCGGGTAGAAGAGCAGGCCGTTGAGTTCCTCGAACACGGGGAGCACCGACTTCCGCGAGACCGAGGTCCAGCACCCGAAGACCGCGGCGACCTTGTCCTTGGTCAGCAGCTGGCGGGCCTTCTCGGCGAAGAGAGGCCAGTTCGAGGCCGGATCGACCACCATGGGCTCGATCTTCTTCCCCAGCAAGCCACCCTTGGCGTTGATCTCCTCGATCGTCATCAAGGCCACGTCCTTCAGGGAGGTCTCGCTGATCGCCATCGTCCCCGAAAGGGAGTGGAGGACGCCGACCTTGATGGTCTCCTCGGCGCGGGCCCGCGAAGCGGTGACGGCGAAAGCAAATGCCAGCGCTGCGAGCCTGAGGCTCCTGGTCATCGTCTGGTCTCCTTCGGCCCGCATCGGCCGACACCGGAAGCTGCAAGCGCCGGACCACGCACACCACGGGTCGTCTCCCTGTGGAACCCGCCGGTCTGACATTGAGAACATCAGACAAACTTGTATGAATAGGCCACGGAGCAGACGTAATTGTCTTCAACCTTCCGACCGGTCGGACATCGATCCCGCGGGGGGAGGTCCGTCGATCGGGTCATGACGCGCCTCGCCAGACACAATTGTCGGATCGCACGGGCAGGTGACGAATTCGTCACCCTTGCGGGGCAAGGCAGGAGGTTGCCGAGGCTCGAAACTAACCGCGCGAATCGATCGAAGGCGGCCGCAGAGCCGATCCCAGCTCCCGCCCTGCCGACAGTCCGATCACATCCGCGAGCTCCCGGACGGGAGCGCCAGCATCGTGCTCGTTGAACGCCACCAGAAACTTCACCGTTGGGAGCGCCGGCAAGCCCCCGGCCCCCCCGGCGTCCCTCAACCCAGGACCAAGCGCGCTCTCGGGTAACGGCGTCACCGCCAGCCCCGCCAGTGCGGCGATACGCACGCTGGCCACGCTCGAGCCGACGCACGAGACGCGCCACTTCCGTCGCTTGCGCTTGAGCACCGCAACCGCTGCGGCGCGGTACGGACACGGCTCCGGGAAAACCGCCAGCGGGATCGCATCACCCGACCCGAGCGTGGGCATATCCTCGGCAGCCGCCCAGACCAGTCGCTCTTTCCACAGCAATCGCCCGCGCGGCCTGCCATGACACTCGCTCCCGACGACCAAGTCCAGACGCCCCGCCTCCAGCGCCCCGAACAGCTTTGGTCCGACGCCGAGCTCGACCGTGAGCTGCATGCCAGGATGCCGCGTGCCGAAGCGCCGCAGGACGAACGGCAGCCAGCTGTCCGCGAAGTCCTCCGAAGCGCCGATCCGAATTCGCCCGTTGAACGTCGATCCCTCGAGACGGGCGCGCGCCTCCTCGTCCAAACGCAGCATGGTGCGCGCATGGGCCAGCAGCATCTCGCCCGCAGCAGTGAGCGCCATCGAGCGCGTGCTCCGGGCGAGGAGAGCGTGTCCGACCTGCTCCTCGAGCCGCCGGATCTGGGCGCTGATGGTGGACTGGGTAAGGAACAGGTGCTGTCCCGCGCGCGTGAACCCGCCGTGGTCCACCACGGCCACGAACGTGCGCAATAGATCGGTGTCGAGGGTCCTGGTATTCATCACAAGCTACGATAACACACACAGAATATATTCGTTTGTCCTCTGAGCCACGGATGGGCATATGGGGTGTAGGAGGCAGCGAATGGCTCAGTTGCTTGTCATCGAGTGCTCCCCGCGCAAAGCCCGCTCGGCGTCGATCGAGGTCAGTCGCGCATTCATCGACGCCTATCGCGAGACGCACCCAGGAGATTCGGTCGTGACCGTGGACGTCTGGAACTTGGACATGCCGGAGTTCGACGGCGAAGCGCTGGCGGCGAAGTACGCGGGAATGGCGGGCGTTGCGCTTACCGCACGGCAGCAGGCGGCCTGGGAGCGGATCCGGGAGCTGGCGCGGCCGTTGGCCGCGGCCGATAAGCTGCTCCTCGGCGTTCCCCTATGGAACTTCAGCATTCCGTACAAGCTCAAGCACCTGATCGACGTCATCTCGCAGAAGGACGTGCTCTTCCGGTTCGATGAGACCGGCTTCCGTGGCCTGCTCACCGGTAAGAAAGCGGTGGTGATCTATGCGCGGGGGCTCGACTACACGTCCGTCTCCTCGTTCACCCCCCAACACGACTACGACTTCCAGAAGCCCTACCTGGAGATGTGGCTACGGTTCATCGGTATCAATGACATCGCCTCGATCACCGTGCAGAAGACGCTCGCCGGTCCCGACATCGACGGCTATGCCCGGGCCGAGGCGAGGAGAAGAGCCCAGGCGCTCGCAAGAGACTTCTGACCCCCCGTTGATCAGCGCTGGGCCGAGCCGCGCGGCGCGGCGATGGCATCGACCTCGATGAGGATGTCATCCCGGGGCAGACTCTTCACTTCGACCAGGGTGCTGGCCGGACGTGGACCCGAGCCGAGAAACTGGTCCCGCACTTCGCGGAAGACGGGGATATGGGAGATGTCACGGATGTAGAAACCCAGCTTCACCACGTCCGCCGGGCCGGCTCCGGCGCTCTCCAGCGCGGTCCTGAGATTGCGGAAGACCTGCTCGGCCTGGGCGCGGGGATCGCCCGGCCCCACCAGCTTGCCCTCGGCATCCAGGGGAATCTGTCCGGAGACGTAGAGGGTTCGTCCGGCCGGAACGTCGACCAGATGGGAGTAACCGGGGCCCTTCGCGAGGCCCGCCGGGTTGAGGAATGCGGGAGGGGAAGCGCTCTCTCCCGGGTGCGCGCAACCGGTGAGCGCGGTGAGCAGCAAGAAACTAGTCGAGCGCCGCATCGTCCCTCCGACTGTGTGGGATCGTGCCTTGTAGGGTCCCGTGGCTGCCTCTAGCTTGAACTGGAGCCTCGAGGCGAGGTCCAGACGCCGCTGTCGGAGTGACGTCCAACCGTGAACCCGAGCGAGAAGGGCCAGCTCTACATCTCGACCCACAACCGTCGCGCCTCCTCCGCGATGACATCGGGGAACTCCTCCGGGAAGAACAGCTTCGCTCCCTCGATCCGCCGCACCCCGCGAGACTGCGGAAATATTCGGCCGAGCCAGTCTGGCCCCGAGGCATCGAAGAGCTTGTCGCCGGTGCCCCACACCACCCGGAGTGGGACCTGGGAGCTCCTCAGCACAGGTTCGATTGGCAGCAGTGGGTTGCGCTCCAGCGCCACGATGTATTGGTGGAGCTGCGCCTTTCGAAGCGGTGAGCTGACGAGCGGCATCAGGTAGCAATCGATCGCCTCATCTGACAGGCGCGCCGGATCGGTGTAGCAGAGCCCGCCGAGCCCCTTCGGCATGCGCGCGGTTGCCTTGTCTCTGATCTGGGGAACGAGGAACTCATCGGCAAACTTGCCTTCGCGCGCCTGGGCGATCACCGGCACCAACACCGGTGGCGGGCTGTCCTCGTGCACGTCGCAGTTGGTCAGCAGGAGCGTCCGGACCCGCCCTGGGTACCGGGCCACGAAGATCTGGGCGACCGCCCCGCCGCTGTCGCTCCCCACCAGGTCCACGGAGGGAATCCCGAGAATGTCGAGAAACGCCGCGAACATCTCCGCCTGCGCTTCCGGCGCCAGGCTCTGCCCTTCGGGAATCTCGCTGTAGCCGAGCCCCATCGAATCCGGGGCGATGCAGCGCCGGTAGGGCGACAGGCGCTCCAGGGCGCCCCGCCACTGGTAGCCATTGAGCGGCAACCCGTGCAGGAAGAGCGCGGCCTGCCCCGTCCCACGCTCGACGTAGGCAATCCGGCCGAACCGCGTCGATGCGAATCGGCGCGAGCCGTGGAATGCCGCAGCGTCAAAAGGCCCTGATGCCACTGGCGAGCCCCCCGGCCCCATCCCTGTGGTGGCGCAACCAAGCGCGCTCCCTGCGATGGCGCCGGCTGCCGCAACGATGAACTCTCTTCGATTCATGGTCCGCTGCTCCCTTTCCGGATGGTGGTCGCAACGCTCCGGGGATCGGACTTATGCGAAGCGCGGGGTGAAGCCGGCAATTACCTCCGAGGTCATGCCATTCCGATAGGTCCGTCTGTAGGAAGCCCTCAGGTAGTTGGGTGCCGGGAGAGGCCTCAAGTCGCGCGTAGACCCCGACCGATCACCTACCGATACGGTGAAACCAGTACCCGACGCCACGGACCGTCGGACCGAACGGCAGAGGCGCTCGCGAGCGTCGCGGTCGTAAGTCTCGGCCCAGAGGTGCCCATCCGATCGGGCATCGATGAGCTGGAGCGAGATTCGCACGCGCCCGCCAGCGCGGCGAACGCTGCCCTCGAGGACGGTCGCCACACCGAGCTCCTCGGCGATCTGGCGAAGCGACTTGGTGGTGCCGCGGTAGGCCGCGGACGAGGTGCGGGAGATGACCTTGAGCCCGCGCAGGTGGGCCAGCTCGGTCAGGATGTCCTCGGTGAGGCCCTCACTGAGGTAGCCGTCGGACGGGTCGGGGCTGAGATTCGTCAGAGGGAGGACCGCCAGCGACGCAGCAGCTGGCGAGACGGGCCGCCCTGAACGAAGCACCAGCGTTCCGAGGCCAATTGCCAGAACCATCGCCACGGCGATTCTCCAGCTCCAGGCCCGGCGCATTCCCCGCCGCCCCCGGAGTGCGTCGACCAGAGCCCGGGGGGTGGGATGGCGGCGGGAGGGATCGGCATCGAGCGAACGCTCCACAGGCCCTCGCCAGGATGGAGGAAGCCTTCCCCCCGACTCCTCGGCTCCGCCCTGGGCGGTGACCATCTCCCGGGCCAGCAGAGCCAGGGCGTAGACGTCGGTGCGCGGCCCGACGGCCTGGCCCGAGCGCTGCTCGGGAGCCATGGCCACCGGCGTCCCCACGATCGCGCCAGGCTGGGTGAGGCGCTCCTCCGCTCCGCCGACGGCGATGCCAAAATCCGTGACCACGCCCCGGTGCCCGCCCATTGGTTCAGGCACGAGCATGACGTTGCTGGGCTTGAGATCTCGGTGAACGATGCCGCTGGCATGAATCGCCTCGAGGCCGGCGGCGACGTCATCGAGGATGGAGAGCGCCTCCCCGGGCGGCAGGGGGCCCACTCGCCGGAGGCGTTCGCCTCAGCCGCTGACCGCCTCACGCCGGCGGTGAAGCGCCCGGCGCAACAGCGGCGCCGTCCGCCGTCACCGGGGAGGCGACACCAGCGGACTCAAGTGCCTGGATTCACTCGGTTCCGGACCTGGCAATGCCGATGCATTGGAGGAGGAGCAACCAACCCGCCTCTCCCCGGAGC
>JBKOYI010000128.1:0-8474 GCA_046725335.1 Myxococcota bacterium
AGAACCCGGGGGACGCTGAGGAATCGCCTACGGCGTTCGATCGGGCGCAGTCCCCGAGAACCCGGGGGACGCTGAGGAATCGCCTACGGCGTTCGATCGGGCGCAGTCATCGGGTGCGGCCATTCTCATCGGTGAAGACCAGAAGCCGTCCTGCCCTGGGGTCGCAGATGTAGATGTGACCCGCCTCGTCGGCCGCCACGCAACGCGCCTCGGCGGCCGTGGGTGCGCGCCAGAGTGGGGTCAGGCTCCCATCCGGACCGACTGCGAGAACCTCCAGCATCGCGGCCCTGGCAGCGGGGACGTAGAGGTGACCGAGGGCGTAGGCAATACGGTCGACTCCGGCCCCGGTCTTTGCTCGCCCCACCACCTTTCCGCCCCGCGCCGCGTCCAGGACGACCGCCGCGCCTTCTTCACACCCGACGAAGACCAGTGAACGCGCCGGGTCGGTGGCCAGCCCGCGCGCCCCGTTGCAGCCATTCTTCCACCGCGAGGCAATGGCCCGGGTCTTCACGTCGATGGCGACCGTCCCGTCATGCCTGGTATTGGCAAAGGCACGTCCCCGCTGGACGTCGATGACCAGCGATTCCGGACCGTCGGGAACGTCGATGCGCGCGGTACGGACCAGCGTGGGCGGGTCACCGGCGCTGAACCGAAACACTTCGATGGCCTTTCGGCCGGGTTCGGTGACCCACACCTCACTCGTCGTTTCGACCCAGCGGACGAAGCCCGGTTCTCCCTCCAATGACGTGGCGGCCGCGGGGGCCTTCGCGTCGAGCGGGACGGCCAGGAGGCGCCTGGACTGGCGATCGGCGACGAACAGCGTTCCGGGGCGGGCGTCGGCGGACGTGGCGCCCTGTCCATGACCTCCGTCCCAGCTCTCGGTCTGGCTCAAGCCTCCCACCTTTTCCAGCCGGCGAGTCTCCGGGTCGACGAGGAACACCGCGCCGAGGCGGCCGCCCGGGACGAGCACCCGGTGCAGTGCCTCGGAGAAGAAGAGGTCGTCGAAGCCGATGCCCCCCTCCCCGCCCGGAATGGCCAGTGGCTGGGGAGGGGCGGCCAGGGCTCCCACGAGGACGAGTGCGAGCATCGGAGTCCTCCGCTTCCGAGTCGCCAGGACGTGTCCAGCCTAACCCTGCAGTAGTCTTCCCGCCCGTGCGTCTGACACCGGGGAGTCGCCTCGGCCCTTACGAGGTGGTGGCGCTGCTGGGGACGGGGGGAATGGCCGAGGTGTACCGGGCCAAGGACACCCGGCTCGGACGGGAGGTGGCCCTCAAAGTGGTGTCCGAGGCCCTGGGCGCCGACGTGCCGCTGCTCCAGCGCTTCGAGCGGGAGGCGAGGCTGGCAGGCTCCCTGAACCATCCGAACGTCGTCGCCCTCTACGACGTCGGCTCTCAAGACGGTCAGCCATACTTCGTCACGGAGCTCCTCTCGGGCGAGACGCTGCGCGAGCGGCTGGCCAAGGGGGCCGTACCGCTTGACTTGGCGCTGGACTGGGCCGCGCAGATGGCAGCGGGGCTGGCCGCGGCGCACGAGCGCGGCATCGTCCACCGGGATCTGAAGCCGGAGAACGTCTTCATCAACCGCGACGGGCAGGTGAAGTTGCTCGACTTCGGGATTGCCAAGCTGCTCGCGGCGGTGAGGGAGCCGGGGCCCCACGACTTGATGGACGAGACGGCAGTGCCCTCCGGCGGGACCACCCAGGCGGGAATGGTGTTCGGGACGCCGGGGTACATGTCGCCGGAGCAGGTGCGGGGGGACGAGGTCGCTGCCTCCACCGATTTCTTCAGCTTCGGAGCGGTCCTTTACGAGATGCTCGCCGGACACCGGGCCTTCCCAGGCCCGCTGATGGAGAGCGGGCACGCCATTCTCCATGGGGAGCCTGCCGCCCTGCCTCCGGCGGTGCCGGCGGCTGTCGCCCAGGTGGTCCGCCGCTGCCTCCAGAAGGACCCCCACAGGCGCTTCCAGTCGGCGCGCGACCTGGCCTTCCATCTCGAGGTCCTCCGCTCGCCGACCGACGAGAGAGCTGAGGTGAGACGGACCAGCCAGGCGCCCCTCCGGCGACGGTGGCGAGTGCCTCTGCTGGCAGCCCTCGGGGTGTCGGGAATCCTGCTGGCCTATGTCGTCGGCTCTGCGGCACATCGCGAGAGCCAACCTTCGGTGCAGCAGCTCACCTTCCGCCGCGGGTCCGTCTTCACCGCTCGGTTCGCACCCGACGGCAGGCAGGTTTTCTTCACTGCGTCGTGGGCAGGGGAGCCATCACGCATCTACTCGACCACGCTTGACCGTCCCGACTTTCATCCACTCGGCCTCGAAAGCGCCGAGCTCCTGGCCATCTCCTCGAGTGGTGAACTGGCTGTCTCACTGCGCCCGGTCTGGCGCCTCTTTCATGATGGCGGGCGGGGAACGCTCGCGCGTGTTCCCGCAAACGGGGGAGCGCCACGCGAGCTGCTCGATGGAGTGAGCTATGCCGACTGGTCGCCAGACGGCACGAGCCTCGCGGTCATCCATCAGGTGGATGCCAGCAGCCGTCTGGAGTTCCCGATCGGCCACATCCTGTACGAGTCCAGCGGGTGGCTGAGTCACGCGCGCATCTCCCCGCGGGGGGACCGCGTCGCCTTTGTCGATCATCCTTCCCTGTATGACTTTCCCGGGAACTTGATGGTCGTGGACGGCGCAGGGAGCAAGCAGGTCCTGATTCAGAATACCGAGCGATTGGCCGGTGTGGCCTGGTCGCCATCGGGAAACGAGGTGTGGTTCACGCAGAACGACGGGGGGCTTCTCTCCGTCTGGGCAGTGGACCTCGGCGGCCGGCAGCGGTTGATCTACCGCGGCACCACCGACCTGATCCTGGAGGACCTCGGCAGGGACGGTCGAGCGCTCGTTCTGAACGTGGAGCAGCGCGCGGAGACTGGAGTGACCAGGACGGGAGATCGTTCGGTGAAGGCCTTCTCCTGGCTCATTGAATCCGTGCTGGACGATATCTCGCCGGATGGATCGATGCTTCTCTTCACCGAGCGCGATCGAGTCGCCAACCTCCGGAGGACCGACGGAACGCCGCCAGTTCATCTCTCCGATGCGAAGGCGCTGGCGCTTTCGCGGGATGGGCGATGGGCACTGGCGGTTCGGGCCCACGAAAACCCAGAATCGAGACGACTGCTGATGCTGCCGACCGGGGCCGGGCTCAGTCGGAGCATCGACGTCGCGCCCCTCGAATTCCTCCGGAGAGCCCGCTTCCTTCCGGATGGACAGCACCTGGCGGTGATCGCCCGTGCCTCCCAGCGGGAAGGGTTTGCTGTTTACCTGGTCGATGGCGAAACCGGGCATTCGAAGGCCATCTCGCCACCAGGTTTGGCGGGGTACTTCCTCGAGGTTTCACCTGACGGGAAGCGCGTGGCGACCATCGCGCAAGGAGGGATCCTGACGCTCTACCCGGTTGACGGGGGGCCCGCCGTCGCTCTCCCCGAGCTTGGGACCTACTGGGTGCCAGCAGGCTGGGCGGACGACGACACCTTGTTCATCCGGCGGCTCTACGACGTGCCCGCACAGGTCTTCCGGCTGGACCTGCGAACGCGCGAGCGACAGCTCTTCACCACCGTGACTCCGCCCGAATCGACCGGTGTCACCTGGATTTACCGACTGAAGGTGGCGCCCGATGGGCGTACCATTGCCTTCACATACGGCGTCAACACCAGCGCAGCGCTCGTCCTGGACTGGCACGGTGCAGACAGGTGACAGCCCTGAGGGACGGCCCCTACTCAGTGCAGGAGTGACTCGAGCGGCTTGTCCGCGGTGCTGCCCTGCTTCCGGGTCCAGCTGATGACCGGGGTCTGGGCCACCACCCCGGTCTCGCCCGGATTCGGGTCGGCGCGCTCGAACTGGAAGTTGTCGCCGCCGAAGTAGAGGTACTCGAAGGTGGCCAGGGAGTAGGTGCCGTTGGGGTCGATGGGCTTGCCGTTCACCGTCCAGACCGCGTCCTTCTTCACCGCTCCGTCGACCACCGCCGCGCTGTTCTCCAGCGCCGCCTGGAGGTCGTTCCCCTTCAGCTTCACGGTAAGCACCGAGTTGTCGAAGGGCATCACGCTGTACACCGAGCCCGGAGTCACCGCTCCCGGCGGGACCGCGCCCCGGAAGCCCTTCTTGTTGAGCACCGCCACGTCCACCTTCAGCTGCTCCCGAATGGCCCGGGCGTACCAGGTGTGGAGCGCGGCCGAATCGGCATCCAGTCCGCTCCGGGTGTAGCCAATCTTCTCGCCCAGCACCTGGTCGTGCTTCTGGGACCAGGTGTGCAGGAGGGTGGCCAGTGAAGGGTCTTGCGCCGGCGCGTTGGGCCCGCCCAGCACGTCCACCACCTTCGTCTCCAGGCCGATCAGGCGCTGGCCGGCCGGACGGGAGGCGTCGACGGTGAGCTGGGCTCGAAGGTATTTCTCCCAGTGACGGCCCGGGCTGACCAGCGGGGTGGTCCCCACCTTGCGATCCACCGGGGTGTGGCAGTGGCCACCGGCGAGGAGGGCTAGCTTCCACTCCGGATGCTTGGCCACCACCGGTTCGAGGACAGTGGGGCATTCGTCGGCGATGACGATGACCAGGTCTGCCCCGGCCTTGCGGGCTGCAGGGATGGCCGCCTGGAGCGCCGGCTCGTAGGGAGTCACCGTATTCCCGAAGAAGCGGCCCGACAGCACGGTCTTGGCGACATTGCCCACCGACAGGCCGACGACCCCGATCTTGACTCCGGCGCGCTGGACGACGACCCAGGGCTTGAGGCCCAGGTCGTACTGCTTGTCCTTGCCCTCGGTGGGCGGCTTGATGTTCGCGGAGACGTAGGGAAAGCCGGCCTTGTCCCGAAGCTTGTCGAACTGCTCCCGACCGAAATCCAGCTCGTGGTTACCCATGGTGCTGACGGCGTAGCCCATCATGGCCATCGCCTCGGCGGTGGGCTCTCCTTGGAAGAAGGAGGAGAGGGAGGGGCCGCTGAAGTGGTCTCCGGTGGAAAGCACCAGGGTCTTGCCGTTCTTGCAGGCCGGAGCGCCGCCAGAGCCGACCTTGCCGGTACAGTGCCCTTCGTTGGCCACCCACATTCCCAGCACCTGGGCCGCGCCGCCGCGCTTCACCGCGCCTTCGGTGTTGGGAAGTAGGTGTCCGTTCTCGTCGCCGGTGACGAGGACGGTGACGGTCTCGGGCGCGGCCTGGGCAGCCGGGAAGACCAGGAGTGCAGCAACGAGGGCCGAGGGAGCGAGGGGGGGTCGCATCGAACCAGCGCGCCTACCACATCCCAGCCCGTCGGTGGATCAGTAATACCGCTTCCGCTTGCTGCTGGGCAGCACCCCCAGGACCTCGCGGTACTTGGCCACGGTGCGACGGGCGATGTCGATGCCCTGGGACCGCAGCAGGTCCACGATCTTCTGGTCCGAATAGGGGTTTAGGGAGTCCTCGCTGCCGACGATCAGCTTGATGTGGTTCTTCACCGCCTCGCTGGCGATGTCATCACCGGAGACCCGAGCGATGGAGCTGTTGAAGAAGTACTTCAACTCGAAGATTCCCTGCGGCGTGTGCACGTACTTGGCAGTGGTGACCCGGCTCACCGTGGACTCGTGCATCCCGATGTCCTCGGCCACGTCCCGGAGGATCAGCGGTTTGAGGTAGGCGATGCCTCGGTCCAGGAACTCGCGCTGGAACTTCACGATGCTCTCGGTCACCTTGTAGATGGTCCGTTGCCGCTGGTGGATGCTGCGGATGAGCCACATGGCGCTCCGGAGCTTGTCCTGGACGAATTCCTTGGCCTTCCCCGGCTCGAGCGCGCCGTTGCGCAGCGCGGATCGGTAGGTGCCGGAGATGCGGAGCTTGGACAGCCCGTCGTCGTTGAGCACGACGGTGTATTCGTCGCCCAGCTTGTAAACGAAGACGTCGGGGGTGATGTACTGCGCCTCCTCCCCGGACCAGTTTCGCCCCGGCTTGGGGTCCAGCCGGGCCAGGAGCTTGGAGGCCTCCACCACTTCCTGCAGCGGGATCTTCAGCTCCCGGGCAATGGCCGGCAGGTTCTTCGCCTCCAGCAGCTTGAGGTGCCGTTTGAGGAGCACCGCCAGGAGCGGAGCCCGGGAATCTTTGAGCGCAGCGGCCTGGATGAGGAGGCATTCTTGTAGGTCCCGCGCCCCGCATCCCTTCGGCTCCAGCTGATGGATCTTCCGTAGGGTCCGCTCGGCCAGCCCAATGGGGACATCGGCCTCGTTGGCCAGGCGGATGAGCGGATCGCCCTCGACGTCGGGGAGCTTGAGGTAGCCGTCGTCATCCAGGTTGCCGAGGATCAGCGAGGCCACCCGCCGTTCAGCGTCGTTGAGCTTGAGAAAGCCCAGCTGGGCCTCGAGGTGCTTGGACAGGTCTTCCTTCTCGACCAGGTTGGCCTCGAAGGAAGGGAGGTCATCGGTGGCGACGCTGTTCTTGTTGGAGGGGGTGGTGGGTTCGTTGAACTGGTAGCTGTTGAGGTAGGCGTCCCAGTCGATCTCCGGGGCCCCGTCCCCCTTCACCTCTTCCGCCCGCTCGGGAGCCTTCGCTTCCAGGGGATCGGCCGGGGTTTCGGCGTTCGCCGCCTCCAGGCTGGCCTCCCCGGGAGCCTTCTCGTCGAGGTTGCCGTCGGTGGTCTCGTCGGGTTGCTCGAGGAGAGGGTTCTGCTCCATCTCCTCCCGGACCTGCTCCAGCAGCTCCATCCGGGAAAGCTGTAGCAGCTTGATCGCCTGCTGCAGCTGGGGAGTCATCACCAGCTGCTGCGACAATCGAAGGCTCTGCTTCAGTTCCATCGCCATGGGCGTATCAAAGACCGTGCCAAGCTAGATCGACGCCCGAAGCACGTCCAGCAGCCCCAGTTCAAATCGCCTGCTGAGCAGGCTCAATCCTGAGGAAATTCGCGTGAATTCGCGACATTTCTCCTCGCCGACCCTTGACTCCGCGCCCGACCCTCGTTCCACCTGGCGCAGGCCCTGCAAAAGCAAGCGGGCGTCCGGCCACCGGACCTTCTCCGTCTGGAGCCGGACCGTTTGGGCGAACCGGAAGCCCGCTGGCAGGCCCTCTGCTGCCCCGCGCGAGCTCAGGACGTCGATGGATGGAAAGCGACCACCCGGAGCATGGCCTCCTCGAGTGTGAGTGCCGCACCTTCCCGCCGTAGCCGTTCCAGCGCCTCGGGAGGCAGCCGCTCGGCGATTGCCCGGCGGAAACGCTCGATTGGTTCCCGATCCGACGCGGAGTAGTGGATCGGAAACCGGGCATGTGCCGCTTCCAGCGCGTCGACCATCTGCTCGGCCAGGGGGAGCGCCTCCGCTGGAGCGAATGGGCCGGCACGGAGCCGTTCGGAGAGGGTCTCGCCTTCGAGCAGCTCAAAGAGAAACGGCTCCCCGGCGGACTGCGAGGAGAAGAGCTCGAAGATGCGACAGATGTTGCGATGGGTGATGTCTCGCCAGGACGATTTCCCGGCGGAACCGCTCGCGGGCAGCGGGATCTCCGGCCAGCCCGGGCTGGATGAACTTCAGGGCCACCCGGGCCCCCAGCGCACGATCCTCGGCCTCGGCGACCACGCCCATCCCTCCGCGAGCGATGATGCGCCGAACTTCGAACCGCTGGTCGAGGACGTCCCCGGGCGAGACCAGGTCCGGGGCGGGGAATCGGGCAGCGGACAGTGGGAGCGTCAGCGTCCCGGTCAGGCCTTCGGGTGGCGCTCCACCTCCATGGCGCGGACTCTGCTTCTTCGAGGCGGGCCAGCCGGAACGGCCTGCTCGTGGAGCCGGAACCGCTCGTCCCGAGCCCTGACCTCAATCGTGCAGGCGAAACCGCTCCCCCAGGTAGACGCTCCGGGCCCGGGACGAGGCGGCCAGCTCGCGGGGTGTCCCCTCCTCCAGCACCTTGCCGTGGGCGATGAGGTAGGCCCGGTCGCAGATGCGGAGGGTGTCCTGGACGTTGTGGTCGGTGATCAGGACGCCCAGCCCACGCTCCCGCAGTAGCCCAATCTGCCGCTGCAGGTCGCCCACGTTGATCGGGTCGACCCCGGCGAAGGGTTCGTCGAAGAGCATGAACCGGGGGGACGGAATGAGCGAACGGGCGATCTCCGCCCGCCGCCGTTCTCCACCCGAGAGCTGCTCCCCCAGCGATTCGGCGACCTCCTCCAGCCCGAACTCCTCCAGGAGGGCCTGGGCCCGAGCCTCGCGTTCGGTGCGGTCCTTGCTCCGGTCCAGCTCGAGGACGGCCAGGAAGTTCTGGCGGACAGTGAGCCGCCGAAAAATGGAGGGCTCCTGGGGGAGATAGCCCAGCCCGGCCCGGGCCCGTCGATGGATGGGGCGGGTGGTCAGCTCGACGTCCCCGAGCCAGACCCGGCCAGCCTCGGCCGGAACCAGTCCGACCACCATGTTGAAGGTGGTCGTCTTTCCGGCGCCGTTGGGGCCGAGCAGTCCCACCACCTCACCGGGCGACACTTCCAGTCGGACGCCGTCCACCAC
>JBKOYI010000112.1:0-9924 GCA_046725335.1 Myxococcota bacterium
GCCCAGCGCTCGCTGACAGGTTTCGCAGAGCCCGTAGAGTTCCATCTTGTGGGAGGTGACCCGGAACCCGTGCTTGCGGGCTACCTTCTCTTGCAACGCTTCGATCCGGTCGTTCTCGAACTCGATGATGGTGCCGCACCGGGTGCAGATGAGGTGGTCGTGGTGATGACGCCCCACCGCCGCCTCGTAGCGCGTCTGCCCGTCTCCGAAGTTCCGAGCGTGGGCCAGACCGCACTCGTGCAGCAGTTTCATGGTCCGGTAGACGGTGGCCACCGAGACCTTGGCATCCTGCTCGCGGACCTTCGCCCACAGCTCCTCCACCGTCAGGTGGCCGCCCAGCGCAAAGAAGGTGTCGACGATCAGGCTGCGTTGACGGGTGCTCTTCAGGCCATGTTCGGCCATGTAGCGGTTGAGCAGCTCGGTCTTGTCGGCCTCGTTCACGGGAAACGCCGTCTCCAGGCCTCCAGCGCCGCCGGGTTCTCCGGCGAGCCGAGGTCCATCCCCGTCAGTCGGACGAGCGATGCGTGCGCCTGGGTTCGCACGGTCTGATCGGGGTCTGAAAGGGCAGCTACCAACGCCGAAACATAATGCGCTCCATCGGGTCGGTAGCGGGCCAGCTCTGCCGCCAGGGCCCGGGTCCGGGGGTTGGAATCGGCAAGCGCCTCTGCGAGCCCCGTTCCAGTCACGGCGTAGGGAGCTCGCCCGGAGGGGAGCAGGAGCAAAAAGACCGCCACGGCCAGTCCGACCTGGAAAAAAGCCTTGCTGGCCGGGTACTTACGAGCGTTGGCCAATCCAAAGCGGTACACGGCGAAGCAGGCGATGAACACCCCGAAGACGAGCGGGGTGAGCCGCTCCACCTCCTCCGGGAGGCGGCCGGGAAAGCGGCGGCCAAAGAAGGCCAGGCCGGCGGCGGCAGCCAGGAGGATGTAGAGCGCGACCCCCAGGCCAGGACCCAGCCGGATGCCGGCCACGGTCGGAATCTGGACTTGCGCGTCCTCCCGGCTGTTTAGATTGTGTTCCGGATTCATCGAAACCAGCCGGGTACCGTTACCAGGGAATGCTACAGGTGCCCTCCGACCCGTTCCATGCCGTCCTGGGAGCGCAAACGCCAGCCTGACGACGTGCCCACGCCCGTCGCCATCGCCGTCTCCGATTTCTGCCGTCGAGCGGGGGTCCCTGCTTCGCCCCGAGCCGTTCGAAGCGCGCTGTCCGCCATCTCCGAGGCAGAGGATTTCCGGGTCCGGGCGGTCACCGACGCCGAACCGGCCGCACGACCGCTCGGGCCGTACGCGGTGGTGGACCTCGTCCGGGGGACGCCGCTCGACACTGCCGCCCTTCGCCAGCGCTCGGGTTACTACACCCTGGTGGAGGAGATGCTCGCCCTCAGCGACGACAGCCGGCTCAGCGCCGCGGGAGAGACGAGCACCGGGGCCAGTCCCGAAGTCGAGCCGTCTTCGCAAACCCCTCCGGTGAAGGCCGAACCGCCGCGACCTGTCGGGGAGACGGCCGCCGCGCCAGAGCCCCCCTCGACGTTGGCCGAGCGAATCGCTCCCCGAAAGCGCCAGCCCGCTGCCGCAGAGGGGCCGACCCAGCCCCGCGGTCGCTTCACCCAGCTGGACAGCCAGCCTGCGCCCTTCGACGAGCTGTACCGGCCGGAGCAACGGGAGTCGCTGGAGCGACTTCTGCAGCAGCACGGCCATCGCCTGGCACTCCTGCGGGCGCTGGCCCAGGGCTACGCCGGCCCTCGAGGTGCCGAGCCGACGCTCTCGCAGCTCGATGCGGTCCTCGCCCACCATGGGCTGCTGGCCCAGGCCGAAAGCCGTGAGCGGGCGCTGGTCCTGGCCGAGGTCCGCCAAGCCCGGGGTGCGCTGGGACGGGTGGCCTGGGGGCTGGGACTGCGTCCGCTGGAGCTCCGGGCTCTGATCGAGCGGCTCGGGCTGGCTGGGGAGGTCGAGGAGCTGCGAGAGAGGTTTCGCCGCGAGGCACTCGCTCCAGCCCACTGGACGGCACGGCTCGACCTGTCCGGTCGCCGCAAGTACCTCCAGGACCTCGGCCTGGAGCCCGGCTTCACCCAAGCGCTGCGCCGAGATCTGCAGACCCACCTGGCCGGAACCTCCACGGCCCCGCAGGAACGTCTCCCCACCCTCGCCCGCCACCTGGGCGTTCCTCCCGAGCTGCTGCTGCGCACGCTCCAGCGGCTGGGCCTTTCGCCGGAGGCCGACGCCTCGACCCACCCCCTCTCCTAGGGACAGAGCCGATGCCCATCTACGAGTACGAATGTCGCCAGTGCCATGAAGTCTCTGACACCTTGCAAAAGGTCGGTGACCCGGCCCCGGCCACTTGCCCACGCTGCGGAGCCCAGAACACGCTGGCGCGCCTGGTCAGCCGGACCAGCTTCGTCCTCAAGGGCGGCGGATGGTACTCGGATCTCTATGCCTCCAGCTCGGCCAAGAAGCCCGAGCCGAAGGCCGACGGAGCGGAGAGCAAGCCGGCCGAAGCGAAAAAGGACTCCGGGTCGGCGAGCACCAGCGACTCGGGGAGTGCCAGCCCCGGCGGCTCCTCCAGCGCCGCGCCGAAGGTCGCCGCCGCGGGCGAGAAGGGCTGATGGCCAAGACTCCCCTGGCGGCAAGCGCCCTTGCCTAGGTCCTCTACCGCGCTGGTGCTGGCTTTCCTTGGCTGTGCCGGCCGATCGGCCTTGAGCCTCGACGCCCGGCAGGCGGTGTTGCACGAGGTCCGCTCCGCCCCGACCCGCTATCTGGCGGTTTCCTGCGTGAAGGCCCAGCTCGATGCCGTCCCAGGAACGACCTTTCTCCTGGGGTCCCCGCTGGCCGAGCAGCCCACGCCCTGGCCCGGGACCACGGCCGGCATCCTGCCCGCTGGGACACCGGTGGCGCTGGTCGACGTCGAGTTCCCCGGGGCCGAGGCGCGTCTGCACCGGCCCCCGGGAACACCCCGCGATGAGGTCTGGGTTCGACTCGGATTGCCCGGGGGAACGACGGCTGTCCTGCCGCTGCCCGACACCGCCCGCTCGCTCCCGGACTTCTGGGGTGGCCTCGGGCAGTGGGTGACCCGAATGGACCCGGGCCTTCAGACCAACGGCTGGAACGACACAGTGGTGGAGGCCGTCCGAGATCGCCGCGCGGTGGTGGAGATGCCGGCGCAGGCCTTGGTCGCCGCCTGGGGGCCGCCCGCCTCCCGGGAGGTGCGCTTCGAAGCTGGGGGCCGCCGCGAATCCTGGGTGTGGCCGGGCGGGAGCCGGACCGCCGAGCTGCTCGACGGAAAGGTGCTGGAGGCTCGGGCGCCCGACGCTAGCGGAACCGTCCCCTGAACCGACTCTTCTTCCGGCTGCGTTCCTGCTCGCGGGCCTCGCCGGGGCGACCGAGGCGTGGCAGCTCGCCAACCATCACCGGCCAGTAGCTCTTGCCGCGCAGCGCCGCCAGCAGCTCCTCCTGGGTGCCGATGGTGTCGCGGAAGAATGTTGCCCCCCGCCCCACTTCGTCGAGGGAGAGCTTGGCATCGCTTCCGCCCACGCAAGGCAAGCCCATCTTTTCGGCCGCCTCGACCGCCAGATCATTGGAGGGCTGACGCACCCGGGCGTTGAACCCTTCGATGGCCGACAGACCGCTCACCGCCAGCACCTGGTCCAGCGCGGGCGTGGGGAAGTCGCGGTCATAGGGGCGGGCGGCCACCACCACTGCCCCGAGGGAGAGGATCTTGGGAATGGCTTCGGCAGCGCTCCAGGGCCGCTCGCGGTTACTGCCCCAGAGCTGCACTGGCTCGGGAGCTCGCTCGGGCTGGGCGAAGAAGCACAGGTACTGGCCCTTGTCGGTGACCAGTTCCAGACCCACGAAGACTTTGACCGCGGTCCGCCCTTGCAAGGCGAACAGCTCGTCGCAGCCGTCCTGGGTATTGGTTTCGGTGAAGGCCACTCCCTCCACACCGAGCGAGGCAGCGCGGTCCAGGACGGCCCGAGCATCGAGGTCACAGCCCTTGGTCAGGTGGGAATGGACGTGGAGGTCGATGAGCATGTGCGAGTCGCGGTTGCGGCTAGCACGAAGGTGCTCCCCCGGTCGAGGCCAGTGCGCGCCCCGGGGCCTCTCAGGCCACCGCCATCGGTAGCTCGAAGAGCCTCGCCGGGTGCTCCTCCTGGGTGCGGATGAGGTAGCCCATCAGCATCAGCGACGAGCCGTTCTGCAGCACCCGTTTCGGGTCCTTGGCGATGAGCGATGCGCTGTAGGACATGAAGAACTGGGCCAAGTCCTCACCGGCCTCGCGGCTGATCAGCGCGTGGATCTGAGCCGGTTCCATGCGCTGGATTTCCTCGATGAACTGAACCGCCGTGTCTTTCTTGCTCTTCACGACCCACTCGCCCTCGCCCGTCCCCCAGAAACTCCCCGACAGTGGGCACGATGGCTGCATCGTGCCACCGCCCAGCGAGGTGTCAGACACTTCGTTTGACACCACGTTTCGGGGGCTGGGCGTCTTGGGGCGAGGCGTCAAACCCCTCGTCTGGACACCTCGTCTGAACCCATGCCATACAACCAGGCGGGCGGCGGTCACCTGGGGACGGAGGCGGGGCATGTTCACGGGCGTGAAGGTTTTCTCGGCCACCAAGGCTAGAGAGCGGGAAGAGCTGGGGGAGACGGTTACCCGCTGGCTCAAGAGCCACGCCGACTTGGAAGTGGTCGATCGGGTCGTCTGCCAATCCAGCGACAACGAGTTCCACTGCTTCTCGCTGGTGCTGTTCTACCGCGAAGCGAAGCCGCGCTGAGATGGTAGTCCGCCGGCAGGCGGATCATCGGCGTCCCCCTGCGCGGGGGGGCTGAGGCGGGTCGACACTGCCGGAAGAAGCCTCGGCAGCGCCGCGGCATTCCTCTGACGGGGAGGTTGAGCCTGCGCCAGAGTTCCGCTCGAGGTTCCGGGAGGCGCGAGCCTACGCGTCCCAGAAGTACGACCACTTCACCTGGAAGGTGTCCACGGCTGGCCCGGGTCCCAGGCGGAGGGGGACCAGCCCGTGCGTGGGCGCCTGCTGGTGCAGGATTTCCCCGCTGACGGGATCGATTTGCCTGGTGAGCCCGAGCGCGCTTTGGGAGCGCGAATAGACCAGGAACAAGGTAGAGCCGAGTCGGTACTCCCAGCGCAGCACGACGTTGAGGTTCAGCGTTGCGTCGTGGAAATTGGGGTCGTCGATGTCGGTCGGCCGGGTGGAGGTCGGCTTGAGGTCGGTCAGGTGAATGCGATCTCCCGCCGCAGCCTCCGCCACGTAGAGCTGTCCGAACTGGCCCCCAGCGCTGAAGAGCTGGCCGTAGATCTGCAGCGTCAGGCGGGGGGTGAAGACGAAGGTCTGGCGCAGGGTGAGTGAGAAATTCTTCGCGTCTTCCGCACCGAAGAGAAACGTGTTGCGGGTGTGGTCGTTGAACCCGTCTTCAGCGCAGCGCGGATTGGTGGTCCCCGGCGGAGGCGCTGGCGTCAGGGCCGTCGTGCAATCGATGAAACGCGGCCCTTGGGGTTTGATGTCCAGCTGCCCGATGAGCTGGGTCTCCCACCAGGACTTCGGCCGCACGAAGAGCGTGAACCCCCCCCCGCCTCCGGTCTGGGGTGGCGTCGGTCCCTGGTTGAAGGTTCGGAAGAGGTAGCCGAAGCCGGTCAGGACGACCGGGCGGTTCGGATCGGTCCCGCCATACAGCCCCAGGACGACGTCTCCTCGGCGCTCGAACGGCACGCCGTAGCCGTCGATCTCCCGGACGTCGTAGCGCGGGATCTCGGCGTTCACGAAGAACCCCATCTGCTGGTAGCCCGGGAGAATGATGCTGGTGTCGAGTCCGGCGTAGTTCCCCCGAGGCGTCCAGCGCCCATCGGTGCTCCACCAGGTCGAGAAGGAGAGCAGGGCCTGCAGTTCGTGCAGGCGGCCGATGCCCCGACTTCGGTAGTAGCGAAGATTTGCCAGGAAGGCCTGCTGGTTCTGGCTCTGGAGGTAGCCGAGCGCTTTCAAGTCCAGGCGTGGCGTGGCGTAGCGATAGCCGACGTCTGCCCGGATGCCCTCTCCCCCGAACTTCCCGGCCATGACATAGCCGCCCGCCCCCAGGTCCCCGGGGTGCATGACCGTTCCGTCCTGGAGCGCGTCATTGGCCGGCCCGCCGATGCGACGACTTCCGTTCAGGGCACCGAGCGCCAGCCACTCGCCATTCGATGAGCGGAGATTGAAGTCGATCCCCGCCGTGGTGCCGCCGTACCCCTGACAATCCCTGACGTTGATCGGGTCCTCCGAATGTTTGACGATCCCTGGGGAGTCCTTGGCAAGCTGCGCCTGGAGTTCTGTCTGCCGCTGGATGTCGGCCTCCGTGCAACGGGGCGAGAGCGGATTGGTGGAGGTCAGAGTGACTCCGACGCTGGAGTTGCCGAGGAAGGTCTGGCGGGCGGCGAAGGCGAAGTAATTGCGGGAGACGGGCGGCTCTCGCGGGAGCTCATCGTTGAGACCCAGGTGGAGCGGCCGTTGCACGTGGAACTGGAGACGGCGATCGGGCCTCCCCTCGACCATGTGCACCCACGGGTCATCCGGGTCCGGATCATCGAGGTAGGCCACATCGCGCTTGCCGGGATCGGCCACTCCCATCACCACCGCGTCGAGCAGGCCGATGTCCAGACCCTTCCAGCCCGTCCCGGTGACCTTGGCGGCCGCGAGGATGGGCGTGTCGAGGCCGATCCGCCGGCTGTAGAAGAGCTGTTGCGGCGGGGGTTGGCCGTTGATGAAGTACTCCACGCCCACCGGCTGGAAGAGCTCCAGTCCCTGGTTAAAAAACGGCCGCTTCTCCGGATAGAAGACCTCCTGGTTGCTCAGATTGAGCACCACCTGGTCCTGCTCCACCTGTCCGAAGTCCGGATTGATCGCTGCGTTCAGCGTCAGGTCCGAGGTCAAGGTCGTGCGCAGGTCTGCGCCAACGTCCGCGGAGGGGCTGACCAGGCGCGGCGAGGGATAGGCCGGATCGGTGTATTGCGGCCTGATGGAGAGCCGACCGGTTACGTAGGGCGTCAGCTGGAAGGCCCGCCGCGGTGTCATGCCATCCAGTCCGGTGAGCGTGCCAAAGCGCGAGACGAGCCCATTGGCGCTCTTGGGAATCATCTGCGAATCGAAGACCTGATGGGTCCGGTGCACCGTTCGCCGCACCAGAAAGCCCCACTCCTGGGTCGGAGCCCGAGGAAAGCGGAGCAGGTCGAGCGGAATGGCCAGCTCGGCGCTCCACCCGTCGGCAAGTATCGAAACCGCTGCGTCCCACACCCCATCCCAGGTGTCGGCCATGTTGACGTCGCCGTAGAGCAGCGCGTCCCGCAGCACCCCGGCGGCATTCACCGCGAAGTAGTAGCCGGTCCGCCGATCGTGGGTGGAGTCGATCTCCACCTCCACCAGGTCACCGACGAGAGGATTGGTGTCGCGCCTGCCCAGCTGACGCTGGACCAGCTCGGGGTGCGGATCCCGGCTCACCACCGACACGAAGAGTGTCCGGTCGTCGTAAAGGACGCGGACCTCGGTCCGGAAGGTCGGAGTCGCTCCCTCCTGGGGGTAGCTCTCCAGAAAATCGGTGAAGACCGGCGCGCGCTGCCACACCGGGTCGTCGACCCGACCGTCGAGCTTGGGAGCCTCGGGGGTTCGCACGGCGCGGACAGGCCCTTGCGCCGCCAGCGCCGGCACGGTCCCCAGAAGGCAGCAGAGGACGAAGCCCGCCGCCGTGCGCTGTGGCCAGTCGATGTTGCTCTCCTGCTCAGGCCCGGGCTCTTCCTGCCCGGTCCACGGCCGACTTGCACACCGATTGCTCCGCGTGCAGCGGGTGCCCGGCTGTGTCGGTGTTGCCGGCATTCACCTGTTTTGGTCCCCTCCCGCCGCGCCGTGACCTACGGTGGGCTTCCCGGTCGTCGAGGAGGGAGGTCCGCCACCCCGATGTCACGCTACGGTTGGTTCGTCCTGTGGGGTCTGCTGGGATGCGCCAGCGCCTCTCCGACGGTGGGAAGCCCGCAGCCGGCGGGCTCGGTGAGGGCCCCTGCGGCAGCGGCTCTGGACACGGCCGATGCCGGGCTCGCTGACCGAGCCCATTCCCCTCCGGCTCCGCTGGTCGAGGCGCTGGTCCGCGCTCATGGCGAGTCGCAGCGTGCTCGGGCGGAGCGCGGTGTACGGCAGGTCCTAGACTTCTGGCGTCCGAGCGACGGTGACACCGAAGCGCTGGAGGCCTTCCTCACCTCTCAATTCATCACCGATCCAGCCGTCTTGGACCGGACCCGTACCCGACTCGCTCAATCCTTGGAGGCCGCCGACGGGCACCTTCTGGAGGTGGGCAGGACCTGGCGGGAGGGCGCCGAGCTGGAACTGGGACGGGAGTTGCCGGTGGACGCGCTGCTCGCTGCCAGCGACCCCTCCGCGCATCTTCAGGAAGACCTGTTCGCTTCCCGGGTCGCCTTCGTCGCTCTGCTGAACTGGCCAGTTTTCACGCTGGAAGAGCTGACCCTCCAAGGACCGAGGTGGTCGCGGGTCCAGTGGGCGGAAGCCCGCCTCACGGGGCGCTTCGTCACCCGCCCCTCCGGAGCAGCCCAGGCCGCCCGCGCAGGGGCGTCAGCTCGAGCCGAGGCCTACATCGCGGCCTACAACCTCTGGGTCCACCACCTGGTTACCCCCGACGGGGCCCGGCTCTTCCCCAAAGGCAAGCGGCTCATCAGCCACTGGAACCTCCGGGACCAGATCAAGGCCGATTATGCGGAGGGGGCCAGTGGACTGGCGCGGCAACGGCTCATGGCCACGGCGATGGATCGGATCGCCACCCAGGAGATCCCCCAGGCCGTCATCGACGACCCCCGGGTGGATTGGGATCCGGTGAAGGCCGTGGTGCGCCTGGCACCGGCGTCCGAGGTCGAGGAGCGGCCGGCCACCCAGGTCGGGCCAGGTCTGGCGCCGGCAGTCGCCAGCGTGGAACGGGAACCCGACACCCGATACGCCACGCTCCTGGCGACCTTCCGGGCGGCCCAGAGGACCGACCAGGATTCCCCCTTCGCCCCAACCGAGATCGATCGGCGCTTTCGGCTGGATTACGAGTTGCCTGAAGCACGGGTCAGAGCCCTCTTCGAACAGCTCCTCGCCTCGCCATTGATTCCCCGGTTGGCGGCGCTGATCCAGAAACGGTTGGGACGCCCGCTCGAGCCGCACGACCTCTGGTACGCCGGATTCCTGGAGCGGGCCCGGTTTCCCGAAGCCCAACTCGATGCGCGAACGCGCAAGCGCTACCCCGACCCCGCCGCCTACCACCGGGACATGCCACGGCTGCTCCGCGCCTTGGGCTTCACTCCCCAGAAGGCGGCCTGGCTCAGTGAGCGGATCGTGGTCGACCCCGCCAGGGGAGCAGGTCACGCATTGGGGAGCGCGCGCCGCGGCGACTCCCCGCATCTCCGGACACGCATCTCGCCGGGTGGAATGGACTACAAAGGCTACAACATCGCCGTCCACGAGATGGGACACACTGTTGAGCAGGTCTTCTCACTCTACGAGGTGGACAGCACGCTGCTCCAGGGCGTTCCCAACATCGCCTTCACTGAAGCCCTGGCCTTCAGTTTCCAGAAGCGGGATCTCGAATTACTCGGGCTCGGAGCTCCCGACGCACGAGCCCGCCGCCTTCGCGTCCTGAACGAGTTGTGGACGACCTGGGAAATCGCCGGAGTGGCGTTGGTGGACATGGAGCTGTGGCACTGGATGTATGCGCATCCATCGGCCACGCCGGCCGAGCTCAGGGCCGCCACCGTCGCCATCGCTCGGGCCTGGTGGAACCGACACTACGCTCCGGTGCTGGGCGGGAAGGATTCGGCGCTGCTGGCGGTCTACTCGCACATGGTCTCCTCCTTCCTGTACCTCCCGGCCTATCCGCTGGGACGCCTGATCGCCTTTCAGCT
>JBKOYI010000146.1:0-11610 GCA_046725335.1 Myxococcota bacterium
TGGCTGCTGAAAGGGGGGAAAGACGTCCAGGATGCGGTTGATGGTCTGCACGCAGCTGTTGGTGTGCAGCGTTCCGAAGCACACGTGCCCGGTCTCGGCGATGACCAGGGCCGCCTCGATGGTCTCCAGATCCCGCATCTCGCCCACCAGGACCACGTCCGGGTCCTGCCGGAGGATGTACTTGAGAGCGGTCTTGAAGCTCCGGGTGTCGGCCCCCACCTCCCGTTGATTCACCAGGCAATTCTTGTGCGGGTGCAGATACTCGATCGGATCCTCGATGGTGATGATGTGCTCATGACGCTCGGTGTTGATCTTGTCGATGATGCTGGCCAGGGTGGTGCTCTTCCCCGAGCCGGTCGGACCGGTCACCAGCACCAGCCCACGCGGCTTCTTGGACAGCTCGGTCACCACCGGCGGCAGCCCCAGCTCCTGGAAGGAGAGGATCTTGAAGGGAATGGTCCGGAAGGCCCCGGCCACCGCGCCCCGCTGCATGTAGACGTTGGCCCGGAAGCGGGAGAGCGCCTTCACCCCGAACGACAAGTCCAGCTCGTGGTCCTCTTCGAACTTGGCCTTCTGGGCGTCGGTGAGCACCGAATAGCAGATCTGCTTGGTCTCCACCGGGGAGAGGGGAGCGGTCTTGATCGGCACCAGCTCCCCGTCGATGCGGAGCTGGGGCGGGCTGCCGGTGGTGATGTGCAGGTCGGAAGCGTTCTTCTCGACCATTGCCTTGAGCAGCTGGTGCAGGTTGGCCACGTGCGCTCTGCCCTCTCCTAGAAACGGTCCGGCGCGGTGTTACCGAGCACTTCTTCCAGCGTGGTCATGCCGGCCATCATCTTCCCCAGGGCCGCCGAGCGCAGCGTCTGCATCCCCAGCCGGATGGACTCCTGCTTCAACTCGGCCGCCGAGGCCCCGTTGATGACCAGCTCCTTGAGGCCGTCCCAGAAGGGCATGACCTCGTAGACGGCCACCCGCCCCCGGTACCCGCGGTCGTTGCACTCCCGGCAGCCGGACTTCTCGTAGAGGGTGAAGGTCCCGATCCGGTCCGGGGGCACGCCGGCGTCGAGGAGCGCCTGTTCCTCGATGTTCTTCACCGCCCTCTTGCACCCCGGGCAGAGCCGGCGAGCCAGACGCTGGGCCAAGATGAGGTTCAGCGAGGCCGTCACCAGAAACGGCTCGATGCCCATGTTCAGCAGCCGACTCACCGTTCCCGGGGCATCGTTGGTGTGCAGGGTGCTCAGGACCAGGTGGCCGGTGAGTGCGGCCTTGACACCAATCTCCGCGGTCTCGAAGTCGCGGATCTCCCCGATCATGATGATGTCCGGGTCCTGCCGCAGAAAGCTCCGAAGGGCGGAGGCGAAGTTCAACCCGATGTCGTCGTGCATCTGCACCTGGTTGATACCGGCGAAGTTGAACTCCACCGGATCCTCGGCAGTGCTGATGTTCACGTCGGCGGTGTTGAGCGAGCTCAGCGCCGAGTACAGGGTGGTGGTCTTCCCGGAGCCCGTCGGTCCGGTCACCATGACCATGCCGTAGGGACGGTCGATGGCCTCCTTGAACCACTTCAAGGGCTCGGGGTCGAAGCCGAGCTTGGTCATGTCCAGCTGGAGGGTCGACTTGTCCAGGAGCCGGAGCACCACCTTCTCACCGAACAGGGTGGGGCAGACGCTGACCCGGAAATCCATCTCCTTGCCGTTGGTCCGGATCTTGATGCGCCCATCCTGTGGCAGCCGGCGCTCGCTGATGTCCAGCGCGGCCATGATCTTCAGTCGGCTGGTGATCGCGTTGCGCAACTTCATCGGCGGCTTCATCACGTCGTAGAGCACGCCGTCGATGCGGAAGCGCACCCGGAAGTCTTTCTCGTAGGGCTCGACGTGGATGTCCGAGGCGCCCTTCCGGATGGCGTCGACCAGAATGAGGTTGACCAGCTTGACGACCGGGGCTTCCTCGGCCGCTTTGAGATCGATCAGATCCTCGTCGGTCTCCTGGACCTCCACCTGCTCGTCGGCCGCCCCGAGGATCTCGTCCAGCGACGGGCCCCGCTCGGCGTAGTAGCGGTCGATGGCTTCCCGGATGCTGGGCTCGGAGGCCACCACCGGTTCGATGTTGTAGCCGGTGGTGAACTTGAGGTCGTCGACGGCGAAGATGTTGGAGGGGTCGCTCATGGCCACGATGAGCGACTGCCCGGCCCGGTTCACCGGGATGACCAGGTGCTTCTGGGCCACCTCCCTTTTCACCAGCTTGACGATTTCCGAGTCGATCTCGAAGTCCTTCAGGTTGATCGCCGGGACGCCGTACTGCTTGCTGAGGAAGTCGGTGAGCTTGTGCTCCTCGATCGCCCCCACCTTGATGAGCGCCGAGCCAATGCGGGTGCCGTTCCGCTGCTGCTCCTCCTGGGCTTTGCGGAGTTGCTGGACCGAGATGAGGTTTTCTCGGACGAGCAATTCACCCAGACGGCCGGAGGACATGCGGTTGCCAACCTCGATGTGGTGTGGAGCTGGGCGCAGGCACCGACCTGGGCCGGCCTGCCACTTGGTGAACGATCTAAGAGGCGACAAAAAATGGTGTCAAGGAAGCCCCGAGGTGCGTGCAAGCACCACCCGGGCGGTCTCCACGTCGCGCTGGATTTGCGCCGACAGCTCGCTGACCGAGCCGAAGCGTTGCTCGGGCCGGAGCCGCTCCAGGAACTCCACCCGGACCTCCTGCCCGTACAGGTCCCCGGAAAAGTCCAGCACGTGCACCTCGACGGTCACCGTCGACCCCCCGAAGGTCGGCTTGGTCCCGATGTTGGCCGCGCCGCCTCGCCAGGCCCCCTGGGCCCGCATCCGGACCGCATAGACCCCCGAGCCGGGGAGCAACTCCCCGTGGGTGGCCACGTTGGCGGTGGGCCAGCCGATGCTCTGCCCCCGCCCATCTCCCTTGACCACCACCCCGTCCAGGTCGAAGGGCCGGCCGAGCAGGGCCCGCGCCGCGCCGACCCGCCCTTCCAGGATGTATTCCCGGATGCGCGAGGAGGAGGCCACCACCCCCTCCACGGTCACCGGCTCCACCACCCTCACCACCGCCGACCGGGCCAGCCCGGCCGCCGCCAGGGTCGTGACGTTGCCAGCCCGCTGCGCTCCATAGGTGTAGTCGCCACCAACGACCACAGCCCCCAGGCGAGCCCGGTCGAAGAGCAGGGCTTCGAAATCCCAGGGCGGGGTCCGGGCGAAGGCCAGGGTGAAGGGCAGCACCACCGTCAGCTCCAGCCCGGCCGCTTCCAGCAGCTGCAACTTCCGCGGCAGCGGGGTGATCAGCCGCGGGGCCAGCTCCGGCTGAAGCACCTTGCCCGGGTGCGGCTCGAAGGTGAGTGCGCCCGGGCGCCCGATTTCGGCCGCCCGGCGGAAGAGCGCTCGGTGGCCCAGATGGACCCCGTCGAAATTGCCCAGCGCCAGCGCCATGCCGGCCAGCCCCGGCGCGTTCTCCAGCGAGTCCAGCACCTTCATCGTGGCGGTGCCTCTAGCACGTGGTACAGCCGGCGTGCTCGATGACCCGAGGCCCGCTGCTGCGCCCCGAACCGGCCGGGGGCGAACTCGCCACCCTGCTCAAACCTCCCGACTGGACGGCCGTCTTCGGACGTCCGGTGCAGCTGGAGCTGGAAATCGGCTCGGGGGCGGGGGGGTTCGCGCTCAGCTACGCCGCTGCGCATCCCGAGGTCGGCTACCTGGCCATCGAATGGCGTAAAAAATACGCCCGCGAGGTGGAGCACCGGGCCCGTACCCGAGGGCTGACCAACCTCAAGGTCATCGAGGCCGACGCCCGGGCGGCCGTCCCACGCCTTTTCGTTCCCGGGAGCCTGGAGGGGATTCACCTCCAGTTTCCCGATCCCTGGTGGAAGCGGGCGCACCAGAAGCGAAGCCTGCTCACCCCGGACTTTGCCGCGCTGCTCTTCTCCCGGGCGGCGCCCGGAGCTCGCTTCGACCTGCGCACCGACGTCCGCTCCCGTGCCGAAGCGATGCTGGCCACGCTGGAACAGTCCGGCTGGCACAACCCCTTGGGGGCGGGCACGTTCCATCCACCCGAGCCGGAAGACGTGCCGAGCAGCCGGGAACGCCGTTATCTCGCCTCTGGCGAGTCGGTGTACCGGGCTCGCCTGGTCAAACCAGGTGGCTAGCGTTTCTCTGCTTGTGTGGTCGTCCCGATTCTGTAGAGCATGCGCCTGCCGTGCGCCGCCTCCTCCCCCTGCTCGCGCTGCTCGGCGCGGGCTGCCAGCGATTTCCGGATGACACGCCCGTCACTGCCTACCGGAGTCTGGTCTCGGCGGTGCAACGCGGCCACGAGGACCGCGCGCTGGAGCTACTCTCTACCCCGAGCCGCCGGGCCTTGAGTGAGCGCAGCCAAGCCCTGTCCGCCCACAGCGGCGGCTCCCTCGCCAATGACCCGGCTGCCCTGGCCTTCGGTCCGGCCCACCTGCCCCCGCCCACCGAGGTCACCCTGAAATCGCAAGGCGAAAACTCGGCGGTGCTGGCCGTGACCGCCGGAGGGTCGGTGTCGGAGGTGCACCTGGTCCGCGAGGGCGGGCACTGGCGCATCTCCATTCCTGCTCTGGAGCACCCCAAGGATGGTTGAACGCAAGAGTCGTCGTCCCCCCAACGTCGAGGTGGTCCGGCGGCCGACGCCCGCCGGCCCGACGCCCGCGGCCAGTGCTCCGGTACGTCCATCGGGCCCGGCTCCGGTTCGGCCTGCCGCCCGCCCCCCGCTCCGATCCAGTCCCCCCCGTCCACCCTCTCCTTCCCGCGCCCCGCCGACGCCGCCCACCGCCGCGGCCATCAACGCGCTGGCCGCCCGTGAGCGGGTGCCGGCCCGCATCGCCAAAGGCGAGCTGGAAGGGAAGATGCGGGCCCGCATCTGGCGCAAGCTCCACCCCGAAGAGGCCCGTCGCTTCGACGACGCCTATGCCTTGATGGCCAAGACGCCCGGCCTCGACCTGGCCGACGCCTTCGGGATGATCCAGTCGGGCCTCACCCTGGATCAGTTCCGCGCCCGGCAGGCACGGGTCCGAGCCAAGAGCACGGTGAAAGAGGCCCGCAGCGCCGTCTCCTCCAGCGAGGTCGATGGCTGGCTGGCCTCGGTCGTGGCCGAGAAGGCGCCGCTGGCACTGGTGCTCGGGGATCGCACGCTTCTCGACGTGCTCCTGAGCGTCCATCCGGTGGCCCTGATCCTGGAGCGCTCGGGCCGCCTGGAGAAGCTGGCGGTCTGCGCGGTGACCCGGCGGAGCAACTGGGACGTGCTCCTCCCCACCCTCAGCCGGGATTCCCGCCTGGCCCAGAAGCCGGTGCCGGTGGCGCGCGAGCCCGACCGCCGGCCTCACTCGGATCCGCGGCCCTTCCTGGAGGTGGTGCAACAGAAGATCAGGGTGCACCTCCGAAACGGCTTCACCCTCGAAGCCCCGCTCCGGTCGGTGGGCCCTTACGATCTGCTGCTCGGGCTGGCCGGCCAGGAGGTGCTCGTCCCCCTCCACGCCCTCATGACCTGGGAGGCCCTGGCGAGCGGGTCTAGTGCTCCGCCCGGGGTGTCCTGACCGGCGGAACACTGGGAGCCAGCCGGGCCGCCAACCGGTCGCGAATTGCCTGGAGCCGTTCGGTGCCCGCCGGGGCGGCCTCCACCGCGGCCATCACCGCCGCCAGGGTGGCCTCGTCCTCGCTCCGCAACGCCCGAACCAGGGCCGCCGCGGCCTCGTACAGATCGCGCAGCTCGTCTCCCTCTCGAAGCCCGTGGCGGGGAACCTCGCGCCGCCCCTCCCCCAGCTCGGTGAGCAGCCGCCGCACTCGATAGACCGGACCGGCAATCCGGTGGGTGAGAACGATACCGGCCAAGAGCACTCCCAGGGAAAAGGTCAGGACCGAGGCCAGCACCAGCCAACCGATGCGCCGCTGCTCCTCCTGGACATCCCGTCGCTGCTGGGCGACCCGCGTCTGCTCGGCGGCATAGGCCGCGTCGATGGCTCGGGACTGTCGTTGAAGGGTGGCGCTGAACTCGGGGTCACCGAAGCGGTCGAGGAGGGTCTTGGACAGGGCGGCGTTCTCCAACTCGTGGCTGGCCTGGGCCGCCGCGGCCCGGGCTTCCACCGCTCGCTCCGCCTGATCCGTCAGCCGGTTGAGCGTCCGGGCCAGAAAGAGGCCCAGCAGGCCCGCCCCGAGCAGCGTGGCCAGCACCAGGATGCTGGTGAAGCGAAGCTGCAGCGGCGCATCGAGCAGATAGTTCCGCAGGCGCCTCCGTGGTTGGGCCATCACGTCACCCCTCAAGGCTGAAGATTCCATTCAAAGGTCCGGGCCGCGTCGTCGAGGAGTCGTGGAACCAGAGCACGAATCAGGTCAGGCGGCGCGCCCCCCGAGCCTCGCACTCGCACTTCGCCGAGGATCTGCTTCTTGGGCCAGGTCAGACAAACGGCGGCCAGCTCCACCCCGCGCTCGTTTCGCAACAGGGTTGGTTTGAGCAGGTAGGCCGGAAGCGAGCGGACCGGCGGGGTCTTCGTGGCCGCCTTGACCACGCCGCTCTTGGCGCCGGCCCAGGTCAGTCGGGTGACCAGTCGGGCTTGCGTCTCGGCACACAGCTCGGGCCCCAGCGGCGGGTCGGAGGGATCCCGCACCCCATCGACCCAGACCGCGACCGTGGGAGCCCGGGCCTTGACCTCCCGCAGCCGGCCCAGCGATCGCTCCACCTCGGCCTGCACCTCCGGCACCGGATCGCCCGCACGGGCCAGCAGGCAGTCCAGGGCTTCCAACTCGTGGAGCTCGGGCAAGGCCCGTGCCGCGGCGACTCGGACCAGGGGGATGGGATCGGTCAGAGCTGCGCACAGCAAGCTCCGGGCACCAGTCGCCTCGGTCGTCCCCAGGGTCAATGCCGCCTGGGCTCGGACGCGGGGGTCGGTGGCCGAGCCGAGCTGCCGTGCCAGAAAAGCCACCCGAGGATCCTCCTCGGCCCAGGCCGAGCCCCAGAACAGCAGGCCACAGGCGGCCAAGACCGCCCGGCGCAGGGTCCGGCCGGTGGGGACGGAAGTACGGAGACACACGGGAGAGCGGGACGAAGCAGCCTACCAGACGTTATATGGAGGGTCCCCATGGTCCGTACCGCTGCACAGGTCCGCGAGGCCTTCCTGTCGTTTTTCGCATCGCGGGGACACCGGCGCGTCCCCTCCTCCTCGCTCGTTCCACACGACGATCCGTCGCTGCTCTTCACCAACGCCGGCATGGTGCAGTTCAAGAATGTCTTCACTGGCCGGGAGAGCCGGCCTTACCGGCGGGCGACCTCCTCCCAGAAGTGTGTTCGCGCGGGCGGCAAGCACAATGACCTCGACAACGTGGGCTTCACCGCCCGCCACCACACCTTTTTCGAGATGCTGGGGAACTTCTCCTTCGGCGACTACTTCAAGGAGGAGGCCATCGCCTTCGCCTGGGAGTTCGTGACCAAGGACCTGGGCATCGCTCCCGGTCGGCTGGCGGCGACCATCTTCAACGGCGAAAAGGGCATCCCCTGGGACGAGGAGGCGGCCCGGCTGTGGAAACGGGTCGGCATTCCCCAGTCGCGCATCCACAAGCTCGGCTACAAGGACAACTTCTGGGCCATGGGAGACACCGGCCCCTGCGGCCCCTGCTCCGAGCTGCACTTTCACCAAGGCGATGACTTTCCTTGCCCCGAGGAGGCCGCCGGGCGGCAGTGCCTGGGGGTGGCTTGCGAGTGCGACCGCTGGCTGGAGATCTGGAATCTGGTCTTCATGCAGTTCGAGAAGAAGGAGAAGGATTCTCCACTCGAGCCGCTGCCCCGCCCGTCCATCGACACCGGTGCCGGCCTGGAGCGGATGACCACCGTCGTCGAAGGCAAGCGCAGCAACTACGACACCGATCTCTTCACCCCCCTGCTGGCCCGGGCTTCCGAGCTGGCCCGGAAGCCCTACGGTCGAAACGAGGCCGACGACGCTTCCCTGCGGGTCATCGCTGACCACGCCCGGGCCACCGCCTTTCTCATCTCCGACGGAGTCCAGCCCTCCAACGAGGGCCGGGGCTATGTCCTCCGGCGGATCATGCGCCGGGCCATCCGCCACGGAGCGCGGCTGGGGCTGGACAGGCTTTTCCTCCACGAGGTGGTCGAGGTGGTGGTGGCGGAGATGTCACCGGCCTACCCGGAGCTGCGGGAGCACGAGCGCTTCGTGGTCGAGGCCACCCGCCACGAGGAGGAGTCCTTCCGGCGCACACTCGCCCGGGGACTGCACCTCATCGACGAGGAGACGGCCAGCGCCCAAGCCGAAGGACGGAAGGTCATCTCCGGGGATGTGGTCTTCCTGCTCCACGACACCCACGGCTTCCCCTGGGATTTGACCCAGATCATCGCCCGAGAGCGTGGCTTCGATGTCGACCTCGAGCGCTACGAGCAGCTCATGGGGGAGCAGCGTGAACGGGCCGGATTCGGCGGCTCCGGCCAGCAGTCGGCCGGGGCCCTCTGGTCCACCCTCCGCGACCGGCTGGGGGAGACCCAGTTCCTCGGCTACGAGGGCGAGGGCCACGAGGGCGAGGGAACGATCGCCGCCCTGGTGAAGGACGGGCGCGAGGTGCCCGAGCTGCGGGTCGGGGAGCAGGGGGAGCTGATCACCGACCGGACTCCCTTCTACGGTGAATCGGGCGGCCAGGTCGGCGACACCGGACGGATCGTCGGCCAGGGAGGCAAGGCGGTGGCCGAGGTGCTCGACGCCCAGCGACCGACTCCTGGGCTCATCGTCCACTCGGTGCGAGTGACCGAAGGCACCCTGCGGGCCGGAGACATGGTCCAGCTGTCGGTGGACGGCGAGCGGCGGAAGGCCATCCGAGCCAACCACTCTGCGACCCACCTGCTCCACCGGGCGCTCAAGGTGGTCCTGGGCGAGCATGTGAAACAGGCCGGCTCGGTCGTCGCCCCGGACTACCTGCGCTTCGACTATGCGCACTTCTCGCCGCTCACCCAGGCCCAGCTGGAGGAGCTGGAGGATCTGGTCAATGGCTGGATCCGCGACAACGCCGCCGCCGAGACGCGGGTGATGGCTCTGGAGGAGGCCAAGCGGGCCGGGGCTGTGGCCCTCTTCGGGGAGAAGTACGGCGACCAGGTGCGGGTGGTGAGCGTACACCCACAGTCCACCGAGCTGTGTGGCGGCACCCACGTTCGCCGCACCGGTGACATCGGCCTGTTCAAGATCACCTCGGAGGGCTCCATCGCCTCGGGGGTGCGGCGCATCGTCGCGCTCACCGGGCCCGGGGCCCTGGCCTGGGTCCGCGACATGGAGCACGAGGTCCGCCGGGCGGCCGAGCTGCTCCGCACTTCGCCCAAGGAGTTGGTCAAGCGGGTAGAGGCCACCCAGCGCCGAGTGAAGGAGCTGGAGAAGGAGGTGGAGACCGTCGCGCTCCGGGCAAGCTCCACCAGCGCCAAGGACGTCCTGGCCGAGGCCCGGGAGGTCAACGGGATCCGTGTCCTGGCCCAGCGGGTCGATCCCGCCGACGCCAAGGCCTACCGCGGGCTGGCCGACCAGCTGCGGGACAAGCTCCGTTCGGGGGTGGTGGTGGTGTGGGGAGAGAAGGACGGCAAAGGGCTGGTCCTGGTGGGGGCGACAAAGGACATCGTGGCCCGGGGGTTCAGCGCGGCCCAGGCCATCCAGGAAGTTGCTCGCGAAGCGGGCGGCTCGGGTGGCGGCAAGGCCGACCTGGCCCAGGCCGGCGGGGCGGATCCAGCCCGGCTGGGGCCGGCGGTCGAAAAGCTGGTCGCCTCGGTGCGGGCGGCCTGATCCGCCTCTTACCCCCGGTGCGGTAGGCTCCTGTCGCAGGACGGCTCGTGCGGCACGAAGCTTGGGAAGTCCGCTGATTCGGGGCATCCTTTGCGCCTGTTCATGTCCGCGCTGACGCCGCTCCGCGTCCGGCTGCCGTTTCGCAGCGAGGACGAGTTCGTCTCTCAGTATGGCGCCCACGTGGGGCGGGATGGATTCTTCCTGGCCACGCGCGCGCCCAAACCGGCCGGGACCCGGCTGCTCTTCGAGCTGGTGCTGGAGAGCGGACAGCCGCTGCTGCGCGGTGAAGGGTTGGTGGTGCGCGCCCTTTCCGGGGAGCGCCCGGGCATGGCGGTGCGCTTCCTCCGGCTGGACCGGGCAGGCCAGGCCCTGGTCCAGCGGGTGGTGGCCGGTCGGACGCCGGCCGGAGAGCTGCCCGCGGTGCCCACGGGCGAGGCCCATCCGGGGGCCTGGGCCGCTCCCAGCGGCCCCTCGGTCCAGACCACCAATGGATCGGCTCCGCGGGCCACCCCGGCGGGTCCCGGGGGGTGGGTGCATCCGGGCACGGCCGAGCCTCCCGGTGCGCAGGAGCCGGTTCCGGAGAACAGCCCCAGCCTCGAGGATGCTTCACCTCCAACGGCCAAGGTCGCGGCCCCCTCGTCTGAAGCCCCGGAGCTCGAGCCTCGGCCCGAGCCGCTCGCCACGACCGAGGCCAGCCCATCGTCGAAGTCCACTGCCCTCTCGACCCCCTCCGCTGCGCGCTCGACCTCCCCCAGCCCGGAGACGGGGGGGACGCAATCCGAGCTCGACACGCCCGAGGAGCCCACGCCTCGCACCCCGACACGTCCCCCGCTCGACGAGTCCGAGCATCCGGAGCTGTTGGTGACCGAATTCGTGGGTGCAGGGCCCCGCGGCCCAGCGGGTCTGCAGCGCGCCGCCGGTCCAGCCGACGTCCACGCCGCGGTGACGCCGCACGCCGGGACGCCGATGGTGCCCGACCTCGACGAGCCGGCGGCCTCACGCTTCAACCTCTCCGCCCCCGTGGCCGGGGACGAGCCGATCGAGACGTCCGAGACCTCCTTTGCTGACGTCTTCCGGGCGATCGGGTCGGACGTACACGACCGGCCCACCAAGCCCATCCCGCTAGGCGCCGCCATGGAGACCCCCCAGCCCGAAGCGGCTCCGGTGCCACCGCCCTACGCCCCCGAGCCGCCGACGCCACCGCTGGACGTGGATCCGCTGCTGGGGGCCATCCCTCTGACGCCCGGCCCGGCGGGCAGGGTCCCCGACGAGGCCGAGGCCCCCATTCCGCTCCCGGCCCCTCCGGCCGTATCAAGTCCGCTTGAGACGACGGGGTCCAACATCCCCTTGTCAAGTGAACTTGACACCACGGTGTCAGACACCTCGTCAGACACCTCGTCACCGGACACCACGTCGCCGTCGAACACCCCCTCTCTGGACGCCTCCTACGCGCGCGAGGCGGTGCCGTCGCTTGCGGCCAAGCGCGTGGCGGCTCGCGCCGGGACCCCGACCACCGAAGGCCAGGCCCGTCCCCGGGTTCTGGGCATCGACATCGGGGCCGAGTCGGTGCGGCTGGCCTGGATCCGCGAGGGTCAGCCCGAGCCACTGTCCCTGGACCCGCAGGGCACCCACTCCGAGTTTCCGCTTCGGCTGGTGCGAGAGCCTGGCGCGGCCGCGCGGGTCCTTCCCGCGGATGCACCCGAGCCGGCCTCCTGGGTCGGCGCGCCACTTCCCTTCCTCGGGCTCCGCGCCGACTCGCCGCTCTTTCGCACCGTGGCCCGTCGCTGGCCGGCGGTCATCGTGGCCGATGAACGGGGCGAAGTGGCCTT
>JBKOYI010000174.1:0-31029 GCA_046725335.1 Myxococcota bacterium
CCGTAGGCTCCATACAGCAGAACCCCGCTCTTGCTTCCCTTGAAAGGCACAATCAGATCCGCTCTGGTCATACCGGCCTCATTCGAGGGGCGGCGGTGCTTCTCTGTTCATCGCTGCGGCAGATGCATGCCGTACTCTGCCGCGGAGCACTCGCGGTGAGGCCGAACGAGTACGCCGCGTACAGGACGAAGCGGCCAGGAACCTCGAAGACGATCAGCCCTTCTTCAGCCGCGAAAATAGGCTGGCCACGGCCGACGGGCCCTTCAGCCCCCTCCGCGCCAGCCAGAGGACCACCTTCGGGCATCCCGAGGCGACAACGCCGAGCCAGCCGTGCAGGGTCAGCCTGATGAGGCCGCTGTGAAGCTTCACCTGGATCTTCTGCTCCGCCTCGTTCGCGAAAATGTGTTGCAAGAACAAGATGCCCAGGTCCCCAGTGTCCTCCTGGCGCCTCTCGCAGATGTCGCGCACGGCGCCCGGGGGGAGTGTCAGTTCGAAGTCGGGCTCCTCCGCCCTGCCCGGCTCGAATCGCGGCTTTCCGTTGACAGCGTGGAACCGAAAGTCACCCGGCACGCCGGTGAACCGCACCGCGACCGAGGCGCTCTCCTTCAGCGAGGACGCGGCCTTGCGACCCGCTTCGCTCGTTTCGACGAGCCGGCGGAGCATCTCTGCGCAGTGCTGCGCACTCGTCAACGCTGGCTGTTTTGGCCGGCACGACGCCAAGGTAAACAGCACTCGGCGACGTCGCACAACGCAAGGAGAAGAAGCGTGTCGACCCATGACTACTCGGCGATTCAGCCGAAGACACGGGCGTTCCTCGAGGCGCTGGACGCGGAAGGGGGCCCGCCAATCTATACGCTCCCCTACCGCGAAGCCCGCGCCATGCTCGACAAGGCGCAATCGGGACCCGTGTCCAAGCTGCCCGCGGACATCGAGGACGCGAAGGTGCCAGGCGGCCCCAAGGGAGAGGTTTCGATCCGCATCGTGCGCCCCCAGCCGCCCGGGGAGACTCCCCTGCCGATCGTGATGTGCTTCCACGGCGGCGGCTGGATCCTGGGGAACGAAGGCACGCACGACCGGTTGGTCCGCGAGATCGCTGCTGGAGCGCTCGCCGCCATGGTGTTCGTCAACTACACGCCGTCTCCCGAAGCGCGCTACCCCACGGCGATCGAGGAGGCGTACGCCGCAACCCAGTACGTGGCCGAGAACGGCGCATCCATGGGCCTCGACCCTTCCAGGTTAGCGGTCGCCGGAGACAGCGCTGGCGGGAACATGGTCGCGGCCGTCACGATCCTGGCGAAGCAGCGTGGCACGCCAAGGATTGGTCACCAGCTGCTCTTTTACCCGGTGACCGAAGCGAGCTTCGAGACGGGCAGCTATCGCCAGTTTGCCAACGGACCGGGGCTGACGCGGAACGCGATGAAGTGGTTCTGGAGCGCCTACGCACCCGATCCTTCGGTGTGGAACGAGCCGACTGCATCGCCGCTGCGCGCCAATCTGGAAGTCCTCCGAGGGCTGCCCCCGGCACTTCTCATCACCGCCGAGAACGATGTCTTGCGCGACGAGGAGAGGCGTACGCGCACAAGCTGACCGAGGCCGGCGTCCGGGTATGTCTGCGCGCTACCTCGGGACGGTGCACGACTTCATGATGCGGAATGCCTTCACGGACGACCCGGCCCCCCGAGCCGCCATCGCTCAGGCGATCGCCTTCCTGAAAGAGGCCTTCGGCCAGCCTGGGTTTCCCGTGGAGCGCTGAGCTTCTTCCAGGAGCGGGAGGCCGCTCGAGCCCGCTACCCTCGGTCTGGGCTACCCTACGCTCGCCCGGTGCGGAGGATCGGGCGGACCTCCACGGTGCCGTTCGCTGCCGCGGGGCAACGTGCTGCCCATTCCAGCGCCTCGTTGAGGTCGGCGACATCGAGAACGAAGGCCCCCTCGAGCGCAGCCCTGGGGTCGGCCTCGGCACCGATCCGAACATGGGGCGCCCCATCCCCAGGGCGGGGCGCTTTCACCGTCGGCTTCGGTTGAAGGACGTTCAGCTTCGCGACGACACCCGCCTTGAAGAGGGCGCGGCCGTACGCCCGCCACGCAGCCCAGTACTGCTCGCGTCGGCTCGACATCTCGACTTCTTCCTCTGGCTCAAAGGTCAGGAACATGAATTGCATGCGTGCCCTTTCACCTGGCTCATCCTCATGACGAACGGGACATGCCGAATCAGACATCGGGAAGCCTTCGTCGAGCCTGGGGCAGGCAAACTGTGACGTCGGCTCGGGCTGAGGGAACAATTCCGAGCGTTTGCAACGAGTTGGAGAAGGTCCCCGCTGCCAGAGAACGGAACAGCGGGAGCGGCACTGCGCCGGATCGGACGCAGCACAAGTCGGTTCGGCGACGTCCACAAGGTGAGTGGGCAGGCACGCTGCCGGCGGGAAGCAAACCGTTTTCACTCCCCGAGGACCCCACTCCTACCTCTTGGACGAGTCATCCATCGTCGCATCGACCTCCTTAGGATCGAGCCCCAACCGTCGAACGGTCTCGCGGTCGGGGAAGCCGGTCTCGGCAAGTCCCTCGGATTTCTGAAATGCGCGCAGAGCTCGGGCCAGGTCCGCGCCGGTCGATGCATTCGGAGCCAGCAGGCCACGTGCCCGAAGCTGCTCCGCCAGGGCGTCGGTCGCTCCCGGCTTGAGCATGACCCCGGGAGCGGCGGCGAGCGGCGGATGCCCCGGCTCCGTCTTGGGTGTGGCGGCCTTCGCGGTGGGAAGGCGAGGCGCCTCCTCCGAGGCTTGCTTGGAGGGAGGAGCGGTCGTCTGGGGGTGACTGCAGGAAAAAAGCCCCAGGAGCAGCAGGGAATCGAACCCTCG
This sequence comes from Myxococcota bacterium, assembly GCA_046725335.1. Taxonomy (GTDB): domain Bacteria; phylum Myxococcota; class Myxococcia; order Myxococcales; family Myxococcaceae; genus RPRB01. The sequence continues at coordinate 2,853 of JBKOYI010000174.1, forward strand.
CCTGCTCATCGTGCCCTCGCATCGGCGGGCGCAGCCCGGCCCTTGGAGCGCGAGTTTTCCGCGGAGGGCTCTGGCCGAGGCGGTGGCAGCTTCGACAGACTTTCGGACAGCCCTTCCACGAACGCATTCCGCATCACCCCCATCACTGCGGGCCAGACCTCGAGCTTTGGGTTGTTGAGGTTCCCGTGGATGGGGATGACGGTCGCCACGGCGTTGCGGCCTGGAACCCGGTCCGAGGCGAGCTGGATCGCCTCATCCGCAAGGCCGGCCTTCAGCTTGATGCCCAGGTCCTCACTCAGCGACTCAATCTTGGCATTCTTGAGCACCGGTTGGAGTCCACCGTTGAGCCGCCCGTCCTTCGAGGTGAAGCGCGCCAGCAGATCGAACGTGCCCGAAGCCTTGACGCCGGCGCGGGCCAGGACCGGCTCCATGTCGCGTAGGTCCAATCCGCGGAGGTCGGACTGGCCGGAAAATGTCAGGCCCTTCGAGGCCAGCAGATCGACGGTGACGAAGACGTCCAATCGACCGGAATGCTGCATGGCACAGCGCAGGGCCAGGGTCGTGGCACCCTCGGCGAGCTCGGCGCGCGTCGACATTCCTTCGATGGTCGCTTCGATCGCATGGAACCAGAGCTGAGGTCCCCTTCCCTCCGGCCGATCGTCGTCGGCGACCCGTTGGTGCCTGAGGACCACGGTGACCTCGCCATCCTTGAGCTGGGCGCGGGAGACCTCGAACGGCATGACCCGACGCAGGACGGCCGCGATGTCCGGGATGACGATCGGGATGAGAAAGAAGGTCATCTTGGCATGGTCCACGTTGGTCCAGGCACGAAGGCGCCCTCGGAGCAGGTCTCTGAAATAGAGACCCGTGTGCAGCCGCTCGATGTAGAAGATCGGGAGCGAGGTGTCGTCGGGCACGAGCTTGAGGCGTGTCACCGTGTAGCTGAGCGGCAGGAAGGAGACCCGTGCGTCGAGAAAATCGGCCCGGTACCCTTCGATCCTGCTGAGCGACCGCCGGGTCACCGACCGAGTCAGCGGCTGGCGAGCCACCCCGACGACCACGCATAGCACACCGATGAAGGCCAATAGCCAGCGGCCCCAGGCACGGTGAGACGACCGCTTCATTCGTGCACTAGACCGCGAGCACGAATGAGCCCTGGTGGAAAGGTGCCGGGGTTGCCAGCGAAGCCTGAGGTCGGGGAACGCTGCGTGCCGAGCGCGCTCCCCCTTGAGACTTTCAAGAGCATTCAGCCCAGAATAGGTCCGGCTCTGAAGAACGGCCTGGCTCGGACGATTCGGCTAGACCGCCAGGTTGGAGTGCTTACGGCTTTCTGGATTTCTCTGAAGCTATCTCGGACGCTCCCACACCGGAGGCGACGTATCCGGCTGCGCTGCAACTCCTCGAGGGCGATCACGCGCCCACACGAGGTACACACGCCCCCCTCGGCGAGGGGAGTGCACGTCGCTGGCCGCTCAGGGGAGAAGCTGGTCCAGCAGCCCTCGGGCCGTCAATCCGGTATCCGGCGGCAGCCGGCCAGGGCGGGCGGTGCCCTCTCGGGACCGAGGCGAGCGCAACGGACGCGTTGCCGGCCGGGCCAACTCTACGCACGTTAGCGATTCGATCCTCCAATGCGAATCGCGCAAGTTGCACCCCTGTTCGAGAGCGTGCCGCCGAAGCGGTACGGCGGCACCGAGCGAGTCGTCTCCTACCTGACTGAGGAGCTGGTCCGTCAAGGTCACGACGTCACCCTGTTCGCCAGCGGAGACTCGGTGACCGCGGCGCGGTTGATCGCCGCCTGCCGGCGCTCCCTGCGGCTGGACAAGGATTGCGTCGACCAGCTGGCACATCAGGTCGTCCTACTAGAGAAGGTGTTCCGCCAAGCGGGCGAGTTTGACGTCATCCATTTCCACGTCGACTACACCCACTTCCCGCTCTCGCGCCGCTCCCCGATGCCGCATGTCACCACCTTGCATGGCCGACTGGACATCCCAGATCTGATTCCGCTCTACCTCGAGTTCCCGGAGATGCCCCTGGTCTCGATCTCCAATGCGCAGCGGGAGCCGTTGCCCTGGGTGAACTGGCTCGCGACCGTCTATCACGGCCTGCCCGAGGGGCTTTACCGATTCCGAAAGGAGCGCGGAACGTATTTCGCCTTTCTTGGGCGAATTTGCCCAGAGAAGAGGGTCGACCGGGCCATCGAGATCGCCAAGCGAGCCGGGATGCCCCTGAAGATCGCCGCAAAGGTGGATCTGGTCGACCGAGATTACTTCGAGACCGCCATCCGTCCCCTCCTCCGCGATCCCCTGGTCGAGTACGTCGGGGAGATAGGAGAGCAAGAAAAGGGGGAGTTCCTGGGCAATGCCTACGCCCTACTCTTCCCCATCGACTGGCCAGAGCCCTTCGGGCTGGTGATGATTGAGGCCATGGCCTGTGGCACCCCGGTGATCGCCTACCGGGAGGGCTCGGTGTCCGAGGTGGTCGACGAGGGACGGACGGGGTTCATCGTGGACACGCTGGAGGAGGCGATCCAGGCCGCGGAGCGAATCCCGGAGCTCCGGCGGGCCGACTGTCGGGAAGTCTTCGAACGGCGCTTCACTGTCACGAGAATGGCCCGGGACTATCTCCGGGTCTACCAGAGTCTGCTCGACTCCAGGCCTCACCCTACGTAGGAGGCCTGAGCTACGTCGGAGGCATGAGCCGAATGGCGGACGAAGTCATTCGCATACACGATCAGTTCTACATCCTGTCCACATCCGCGCGGGTCGACGATCGCCGGCGCGTACTGAAGAACGGGGACACCTTCGCGGTGTTCGACCGATTCGGGGACATCGATGCTCCGGGTCCACCCGAGCTGGGGATGTATCACCAGGACACTCGCTTCCTTTCTCGCCTGGCGCTCAGACTGGGAGGTGACCGGCCGCAGCTGCTGAGCTCCACGGTGAAGGAGGACAACTCGCTCCTCACGGTGGACCTCACCAACCCCGACGTTCGCCAAGGCGACCAGGTGGTGGTTCCGCGCGGCACGATCCACATCTTCCGGGCGAAAATGCTGTGGAATGCGGTCTGTTACGACCGGCTCCGGGTGCACAACTACGGGAGCGCGACGGTGGACCTCGCGTTGGTCCTGCACTTCGAGGCGGACTTCGTCGACCTCTTCGAGGTGCGAGGCGTCGAGCGCACTCGCCGGGGCCAGCGTGCCCCGGTGCAGGCCACCGGAGATTCCCTGGCCTTCTCGTACGTGGGGCTGGACGGACGAATCCTGCGGACACGCATCGGCTTCGACCCTCCGCCCACCGAGCTGCTGGACTCGGAAGCGCATTACCGTATCCGGCTGGGGCCCAAGGCCCACGCCACCTGCAGCGTTGCCGTTCGTTGTGAACCCGACCCGGCAGAGATCGCACTGACGGGGGGCGGCAGCGTCGAGCCCATCCTGACTTATGACGAGGCAGTGGCCAAAGCCGCCAGCTCGCTTCTCTCGGCCAGAGCAGGCGAGCCGGAGGTCTTCACTCAGAACGAGCAGTTCAACGATTGGCTGAACCGCTCGATCGCCGACCTTTACATGATGCAGACCGATACGCCGTACGGCCCGTACCCTTATGCCGGCGTTCCCTGGTTCAGCACGCCATTTGGACGCGATGGGATCATCACTGCGCTCGAGTGCCTGTGGTTCAAACCCGACATCGGGCGAGGGGTGCTGTCCTATCTGGCAGCCACGCAAGCCCACGACAATCTCCCCGAGAAGGATGCTCAGCCCGGGAAGATCCTCCACGAGTTGCGCTGCGGTGAGATGGCGCGGTTGGGTGAGGTGCCCTTCGGTCGCTACTACGGGTCGATCGATTCGACGCCGCTATTCGTGATGCTTGCCGGGGCCTACTACGATCGAACCGGCGATCGTGATCTGATTCAGTCCATCTGGCCGAACATCCAGGCGGCGCTCGACTGGATTGACGACTTTGGGGACGTCGATGGCGATGGGTTCGTGGAGTACGCGCGCCAGTCGGAGCACGGCCTCGTGAATCAAGGCTGGAAGGATTCGCAGGATGCCATCTTCCACGAGGATGGCACTCTGGCCGAGGGGCCAATCGCCCTCTGCGAGGTGCAGGCTTACGTTTATGGGGCGAAGCAGTCGGCAGCGCGGCTGGCCCGGGCCGTCGGACAAGTTGCCCTGGAAGAGACACTGGCGACCGAAGCTGAGACGCTTCGTCGACAATTCGAGGAAACGTTCTGGTGCGAGGACCTCTCCACCTATGCCTTGGCGCTCGATGGAAAGAAAAAGCTGTGTCGGGTGCGGGCCTCGAACGCAGGTCATTGCCTCTTCGCCGGGATCGCCAGTGAGGAGCGTGCCCGCCGAGTTGCGGCGACGCTCACCGATGAAAGTTCATTCTCGGGCTGGGGAGTCCGCACGGTCGCCTCCACCGAAGCCCGCTACAACCCAATGTCCTACCACGACGGCTCGATTTGGCCTCACGACAACGCTTTGATGGCCGCCGGTTTCACGAGGTATGGGCTCAAGGACGAAGCGGCCAGGATCCTCGCGGGGTTGTTCGACGCCAGCATTTTCTTCGACCTTCACCGGCTCCCCGAGCTGTTTTGCGGCTTCCACCGACGCCCGGGGGAAAGCCCCACCCTCTACCCGGTGTCCTGCTCTCCGCAGACCTGGGCGTCGGCCGCAGTGTTCCTCGCCCTTCAAGCGTGCCTCGGCCTCGAGGTGCAGGGCTGGCAACGCAAGGTCGTCTTCAGCGACCCTCTCTTGCCCGAGTTCCTCCCGGAAATTCGGATCAAGGGACTGCGAGTGGGTGAGGCGAGCGTGGACCTCCTGCTCACTCGCCACGCTTCGGACGTGGGGGTGAACATCCTCCGCCGCCAGGGACGCGTGGGCGTGGCGGTGGTGAAGAGCTGAGGCAGGCGACAGCAACTCTCACCCGACGCCTACCGCATCTTGCCGTTCGTTACGAATCCTTGGTTGTCAGAGCGAAGTGCGGATCCAGCCGTACCGGGTGTGCTTCGGCTCCACGCCCAGCGCCAGGTAACGCTCCCGATACATGTTGAAATTGTCCTTCTTCGCCTCGAGGTTCTGCGTGTGGTTGTAGGGCGGCATCTCCCAGAGGCGTTTCAGGTCGTCGGTGATCTGGCTTTCGAAATCGCTCGGCAACGACGGATAGGCCACGCCCGCGCGCGGCTCGAGGCCGTAGAGCTTCGCCGAGTTGCGGCCGAGGATGTCGCGCTTGGCGTTCTTGTCCAGCTCGGGGTAGTCCCACTTCTCGCGGATCTGCTCGGGGATCTGGAAACGCCAGAGCGCCTCGATCTGCCACTGCGGGCTGCCGTACCACAGCGAGTCCGACCCGAACACGATGTGCTTCGGGCCCTTGTAGCGCAGCAGTTGCCCGAGGATGTGCGCGGTCACCGTCGGGAACGTGATGACCGACGAGGCGAACGTCGTGCCTATCTCGGCATACGAATTCTTGAAGGGGCCGGTCATCTGCGCATACGGCGTGACCCAATCGATGTTGGGAACGCCGTGCAGCAGCGGCCGCGTGCCCGCTTCGCTGGCGCGGATTTCAGCCAGGGCCTGGTCGTCGAAGAACGAGTCCTGGATGCAGGAATGGTAGGTGAGGAAGTTCAGGTTCGGCCAGTCGGTCAAGGCTTTGGGAAGGTCGGACGGATGCCCGTTCTCGGGAATGGGGTCCAGGCCGCGAGCGAGCCCTTTGTGCACGGCGATGATGTTGCCTCCGGGGCCCAGCTTTCCCTGCTGGATGTTCTTCGTGATCAGCTCGAACGTGGGATACGCCACGTCCTCGTCGTCGTGGCGCCACTGCCTCATCGGGCCCGAATCGACCTTGGCGGCGTGGGTGATGTTGTAGCCCTTCCACGCGTCGGGATTGTGGTTGTCGACTTGATACTGGATGTAGTCGAGGTTCCCGCGGCCGACGTAGAGCAACCCGTGTGCCATCGCGCGCCGAGAGCCCGCCAGCTTGTTGATGAAGTCGCGGCCCGCCGCCGTCTGTTTCGCGGTCAGGATCTCGCCCGTGCGCGCGTCGTTCACGTCGAGCGCCGGCGCGCCGGGGTTCTGCCCGCTCGGTCCCGAAGCGAAGGCGGTGACGTTGCTGATCAGGCCCACGGTGACCTGGCTGTCGAAGTAGACGCTGCGGATGAATTGCACGATCCCGAACATGTCGTCGGTGACGGGCATGCCGATCAGGGCAGGGTTCCAGACGCCATATGGGTTGCCGAACTCGTCGCCCACGTTGCCCAGGTTGAACGGATTGGTGGGGAAGCCGGGCGTGGTCGGCCCCTGCGCGATGGCGCGCAGCGCCACCGGCCCCGGCGCGGAGGTGCCGCGCACGAAGTGGAGCTGGTCATCGACGACGAAGAGATTCTTCGGCGGCGCGTTCTTCTCTGCCGCCTCCGGCTCGAACAGCTCCTCCTTGTCGACGGAGAAGAACTTGCCGAAGACGTCGTTCATGGCCAGGAACGCAGCTGCGGTCCCGCCGCTGGTCCCCAGGAAATGCCGCCGCGTCATGCCCAGCTTCTTCGCGGCGCCGTCGCTCAGCTCCTTGATCCGCGCCTCGACCTGCTTCTGCAGCGCGCTCTGCGGCGGTGGCATGTATTCGCCGTTCGACACAACCCGGGTGGGCACCGGCGACGGAAAATCGGGATCGTCGGCGTCATAGGCCCGGGTCAGCTTTGCCAGCTCGGCGTCGCTCAGCCAGGTATGGTCGGGTTCCCACGTTCCCCCAGTCTCCTTCCATTCATTCGCCATAGGAGGCCCCTTTCAGAATGCCGGGCCGCGATATGCCCCTGCGCGTGTGCAAGTCAATGCACGACGGGTAAAGGACCATTATCGAACCGAGAGTCGAGGACTGGCGTGGGTCGACCACGAGCGATTTGCGCAAGATTCCGATAGCGATAGCAAGAACGTGAAATAAGGGGGGTCGCTGTGTGAGATGTACGATGTTGCCGAGGAGGACTGCGCATGGATCCCCGGCGATGGCAGATCGTCGGCCAGGGTTGGTTTTCTCCTGCCGCTGCGGCCTGCGGCGAGCGCGACATCGTGCTGTTCGCCCGGGCGGCAAGCGGTGAGCTGATCTACCGGCGCCGCGAGGGGGACGATTGGGGTCCGGTCGGCACCTTGGGCGTGCCCGTCGCCCGCGGCATCCCCGTCGAGTGGCCGCTGTCCGCCTGCAACACCGGCGCAGGCGACGTTCAACTCGTCGGGCGGGGCGCGGAAGGCGAGTTGCTCCACGCTACGCTGCGCGGCGAGGATTGGAGCGGTTTCGAGTGCATCGGCAGCCCGGCCGGTCTGGACGGCACGCCGATGGGACTGGCCGGGGCGCCGGTCGTCTGCAGCCGCGAGCCAGGCAAGATGGAGGTCTTCGCCGTCGGCTCCGGCGGCGCGCTGCTGCACGCAACCTGGGATGAGGCTGGGTTCCGCGAATTCGAATCGCTCGGCGGCATCGAGCGCAACGGGAGCGCAAGCGAACCGATCCCGGGCGCAATCGCAGCATGCAACTGCGGCTCACGCGCGCTGGCGGTGCTCGTCCGCGGTCCCACCGGCGATCTGCTGCTCAAATGGTGGAACGGCAGAATCTGGAGCGCGTTCGAATCGCTCGGCGCGCCGCAGGAACCGGATCAGACGTATCCGGCCGTTCGACGGGCGGTGCCGCTCGCCAGCGCTCCCATCGCCTGTGGCGGGGACGCCGCGCGACTCGACGTCTTCGCACGCGGGCCGCGCGGCGACCTGCTGCACAAATGGTGGGATGGCAAAGCGTGGAGTGGATTCGAATCGATGGGAATGCCGATCGCCGCCGAGACTGGCACCCGAGTCCCATTTACAGGGATCTCCATGACGGCTGTCAGAGCTTCAGATCGTCTCGACGTTCTCGCTCGCGCTGCCGATGGAAATCTCTACGCGGCCTCGTCGCCCGGCTCGTTTTGACGGTCGGGGAGCTGTCTCAGCGGTGGCCAGTGAAGGAGAACCGGAGGGCGTACTCGGTCTCGAACGGCTCACGCTCGAAGGTCGCAGGAGCGAACCGGCTTCGGGTCAGCTGTTCAATCAACCAGCGCCCGGGGGCCGAGTCAGGTCCCCGGCAGTCGTGGGCCTGCCCGATCGCGGAGACCCAGCAGATGATCTCCCCCTCCGCTCCAGTGAAATCCCAAATGGGCGGTGGCGGAACGTCCTCGAGCAAGCGAGGGGCCTGGAACGATTCGTCCAGGCGACGGCAGGCTGCAACCAGGCCGGCGGCGCATGCGGCGCCCAGCAATCGCCCGGCCCGGTCCGGGTCGCGCCTCCCCGCATCCGGGGCGAGAAGGGCGAGCGCGGCCGCCACACAACCCGGGCCGTTGGTGCCCTTGCACGCTTCTGCCTCACCGGGCTTCAGCGGCGGGCGCCAGCTCGTCGAGCGTTCGGTGGCCGGGACGTCGAACCGGAAGTTAAAGACGTAGGAGACACGGACTGGCTTTCCCTCGTAGGTCGCGGGAACGAACGGGGCGCTCTCCAGCTTGCCGATCACCCACGCGTCGACTCCGGGAATGGACTTCAGAGCCTGGCAGTCCTGGGCTTGCCCCTCCTCGGTGATGACACACCGGACGCTGAGCGTCCCCACCAGTCGGCGGTCCGGGGGGTACGACCAGTCGATGGGGGTCACCGGATGCGGGCGGGTCATCCCCGGAGGAAAGCCGGACGGGGCTTCGGCCGGGCGATGCTGGCACCCCAGCCAGAGCGTCGCGGCGATCGCAAACCAGCTCCACAACGCGGGACGACGCCGTGCTCGCCAAGCTTGCATCGGCCGACACCCAATGAGTCGCCAGGTCGGCGACAGTGCTACTCCCCTGAGGGACCAGCCTACCTTGGTTTCAGCCCACTCGGGCAGTTGCTCGGGCCCCCGGGGCCCTAGCTGCTCTTTCATTTTCTAACGTCATCGGGTTCTGAAGAGCTTTGTTGCGGAGCGTTATCACTTCGATGCGCTGTCGATCCCACAAGCTCGGAGAACTTCCCTAGATCGATGTTACCGCCAGAGACGATCGCTACGATGGGGCCCTGACCGGCCTTCCCCGTCAGCGCGGCCGCGAGCGGCAGGGCCCCTGCGCCTTCCGAGATGACTCGCGCCTTCTCGGCCATGAGCCGCATCGCGCGCTTCGTCTCCTCCAGGCTGACCACGATGCAACCGTCCACCACCGGCCGCATGCGTTGCCACATACGCGGGAAAAGGCTCTGGCCGCCGGCGCCGTCGACGAACGAAGCCTTCCATTCCGCGAACACTTGCGGAGATCCCATGGCGAACGAGCGCGCCGCCGGAGCGGCCGTCTCTGGTTCTGCTCCCCAGATCTGGATCTCCGGCTTGAGCGCCTTGACCGCGCTACCCACGCCCGTGACGAGCCCGCCGCCGCCGATGCTGGCGATGACCGCAGCCGCATCGGGCACATCTTCCAGAATTTCCAGACCCATGGTCGCATGACCGGCGATGAAATTGTGATCGTCGAACGGATGTACGAACGTCCCTACGACTCCGGGAAAGGCACGCTCCTCGAGGGCCTTCCATGCGACGTCGAATGGCACCGGAATCAATTTCGCGCCAAGTGCCTTCATGCGCTCGAGTTTCGAGGCCGGCGCCGTCTCGATCACCACGACCGAGCAGGGAACCCCTGCTTTCCGTGCCGCGTAGGCGACGCCTTCCCCTGCGTTTCCGGCGCTGATCGTCCACACCCCGCGGTTGCGCTCCGCCTCGGGCAGCATGGCCACGGCATTGGCGGCGCCCCGCAGCTTGTACGCATTGATCGGTTGCAGGTTCTCGAGCTTGAGCCGAATGTCCGGGTAGCCCGGTCCCAATTCGAGGCGGAACAGCGGCGTGCGTACGATGGTGGAGGCGATGCGCTCGCGCGCTTGCCGTATCTCGGCCAGTCTGATGGGGCGGACGGCTTCAAGCGGGGTGGGCATTGCCGAAGCATGACATTCTAATGCAGCGGTTGTTCTTCCTTGGACCGGAGCGCTTGGGTCTGTCCAGAGATCTGGTCGGGGCGACTCGCCCCCGCTAAACACCCTTCAATGAGCACCCATGACGTCTACACGCTCCGTCCCGACCTGCCGGTTCCCGCCGATGACGGACGAGCGGCCCACCTGGTGGGCTCGGTCGTGCCCTCGGTCCCCCTCCCGGCCACCACCGGCCAGCGAGTGGACCTCTCCACCGTGCCCGGCCGGGCCGTGGTCTTCGTTTACCCACGCACCGGGCGTCCGGGGGTCGCACCGTTGACCCCCGACTGGGACCTCGTTCCCGGTGCCCGGGGATGCACCCCCCAGACCTGCGCCTATCGGGACCTCGCCGCCGACTTCGCCGCCCTCGGCTGTCGCGTCTTCGGCCTCAGCACGCAGGAGCCCGCCTACCAGCGCGAGCTGGCGGACAGGCTCCACCTCCCCTTTCCAGTCCTCAGTGACGCCGGACTGGCACTGGCGGAGGCGCTCCGCCTTCCCACGCTGGAGATTGCCGGACACACGCTCCTGGCGCGTCTGAGCTGGGTGCAGCGAGACGGCCTCATCGAGCAGGTGCTTTACCCGGTGTTTCCTCCGGACGAGAACGCCGCCAACGTCCTCCGCTGGCTGCGCGCCAACCCACTGGGCCGCGCGAGCCATTGAGGCAATCGCCACTCAGGCCCGCCTCGCCTCAGCCGGGCCGCCAGTTCCTCGAACTCGGGGTCGCCGCCTAGATGACGCTCACTGGCGGAACTTGGCCGGCTGGGTCATGAAACGGTCTCGGCACTGCTCGCTGCAGAAGTAGACGGCGTGACCCTCGTGCATGACGTGGAGTGTTTCGGGCCCCGGATGAACCTGCATCCCGCAGACTGGGTCCACCGCCACGCCCTCGCCCGGAACGGACCGTGAGGCGATGCCTGCGGCAGGCGCGGTCCAGGCCTCGAGGTAGTGAACAAGGGAGACCAGCTGCGCCTCAGAGAGCTGGGACCGGTAGCTGGGCATCGTGGGCGGGTAGGTGGCCACGACACTCTTGTTCGGGTCGAGGATCGACTCTCGCAAGTACGCGGCATCAGCAATCAGCGTCCGGCCGTCGGTGAGCATCACCGCGCGTCCGGCGATCCCCGCGAGCGAGGGCGCGATCACCGCGACGTCATGGCAGCCCGCACACCCCAGCCGCCCGTACAGTGCTGCGCCATCCCCGTCGCCGTCGCTCTCCGCCGCAGCGCTCATCGGGGGGGCGCTGGAAAGCTCGGCGACGAGTCGGCGCGCATCGGGAACGAGCTGGGCGAACGAGTCGCCGTCGGTGTCGTACAGGCCACGGACCCGCCCCTGGGCGTCGACCAGGAAGAAGGCGCTGGTGTGGAGCGTAGCGTTCGGGTCGGGCTGCGCCTCGACGTGAGTCTTCATCCCCGCTGCCACGCCGGCCAGGCTCTGTTTCGTGGTGGCGAGGAGCGTCCACCGCGACTCGTTCGGAGCCCAGCGGCGGGCGTAGTCGCGAAGTGCCTCGGGTGTGTCCCGTTCGGGGTCGACGGAGAAGGAGACAAACTTGAGCCGGGGGTCCGGGATGGCCCGCTGGACCTGGACCATCTTGGCCGAGAGCACCGGGCACACACTGCTGCAGCGGGTGAAGATGAAGTCAGCGATCCACACCGATCCACGGAGCTCTTCCGGCGTCCGCTTCTGGCCGTTCTGGTCGACGAGTGCGAACTGGGGCACCGGCCACAGCGTGGGGAGTGGCTCTTTCGGATCTCGCGGTCGTCCGTGGATGGGTGAGGTTCCCGGGGGCCGGTGGGCGACGAGCCGCCACGCAACGAGCTGGAGAACGACGATGGCGAGACCAGCAGCGACCGTGGCGAGGATGAGAATGCGGCGTGGCATGCGAAGGTTCTGCCCTACCTGAGGTGCCGAGGCCTACGTGAAGACCTGCGTCCGTTCGACGCAACCAGCCGCACGCGCTCGGCGATGCTTGTCGAGCTCTCGATATGAGATCACCCTCCGGGGGCGATGTTTCAGCCTTTTTCGAGGGACGACTCTCAGGCGTTGAACTTCTCGCAGGCTGCGGCGCAAGCTCGCCAAACCGGCGGGCTGGTGCGCGGCACTCTCATTCCATCACCGGGTCTCTTCTGACCGGGACTCAGGCCGTACTTCCTAGGGGTGGTTTCGTGGGACGATGATGCGGTGCGTTCGTCGTGGATGGTTGCGCTTCTGGCTTCGGCAGTCGGCTGCGTGAAGCCGGATCCGGTGGAAATCGTCCACCCGCTCGAGACCACGCTCGGCGCCGGGGTGCCGGCGGCGTACTTCGCTGCCACCTCGATGGCGGCGCTAGATGGTCGCCCGTCGCCGTGCGCGAGAGTCGTCACCCCGGCCGGCTCGGGGGGTGACATTCGCGTCGACGTCGGCCTCGGGCCAGGCTGTCCACCGATGTTCGGCGCTGACGAGAGTGGCACGGCCGTCGTCACCGGCACCTGGACTCCGCGGCTCGCGACGTTCGTCATGGACTTGACGAGCCTGTCTTACGGCGGCCACCAGATGCTCGTCGTCGGGCTCGCATCGATGACGGTCGCGCCGGTGAACAACACCCACCTGGTCATCGCATACGGCGAAGAGGACATCATGGTCGGGAACGGCAACACCGGGGGTGCCGGCGTCAAGCAGGTCGCCTGGGTGGTGGACGTTGACACGGCCGGCAGCGACGACCCATCCGACGATTCGCTCGCGATCTCCGGTGGCGATCAGAGCCTGTTCGCGGCCAGCGGCCCCACGCCCGAAGCCGACGTCACACAGGTCGCCGTCGGCAACGCGGTCTTCAAGGCTGGTTGCCGCAGGAACCCCAGCTCGGGTGTCGCCGCCGTCCAGCGGGCTGGCACGCGGGGCGGTGGTTGGGTCCTCTTCTGGTTCCACGACGCCTGCGACGGCACTGCCGATGTCGTCGCCGCGCTGGCACCGTACCAGCTCCTCATCACCGACTCGCTGCCGCTCGCCTTTCTTCAGCAGTAGCGTGGGTCACCGTCGGCCCTGCAGGTGCGCGTCACCCCATTTGGTGCTGCTCCGTAGACCCGCTGGGGACCGGTTCTTCGGACGCCGAGTGTCCGGGTCAACGCCCTCCTTGCGTACATCCGCACGTTCAAGAAATAGGCGAACACGGCGAGTAGGACGCCTCGCCGCGTTCAGGGCTACCCGAGGGGGCTGGAGCTACGCGGCGCCGAGCCGCTTCGACCCGCCAGAAGCCTGAACTCCTCGAGCCGCTCCCGTCCGGGGAGCGTGCTGATGTTTCGGCCCCACGCGCCACTCACCCGGGCGGCGGGTAGTCGTTCTCGGGTCGTTCCAGCCCGACCACCCGGGGCGAGGCTCCTCCCAGGAGATGGATCCGCAGCGGCCCCTGTCCGGGGCGCCCGGTGGACACGTCCAGAACCCGCTGCGCGTCCCCGAGATCCGGAATTGCGACGCAGAGCTCTGCCGGTCCGCGGTGTGAAGGAAGAGATTCTCCATACGCTGCAGAAGCTCCCCGAGAAGATCATCGAAGTTGCCGACGGGGTCGCACGGCTGGTCAATTCTCCCGCAGCGCAGGACAGCCTGCGCGACCTCGACGGCCTCATCCGTTCGCTCACGACGCAGATCGGCCCTCTGATGGCGAGCGTGACGGCGACGTCGGACGCCGCCAGGCGCACCTTCAGGCAAGGCGAGAAGACGCTGGCCATGAAGGAAGGACCGTCGGCGGAAATGGCGGCGAGCTTCACCGATACCATGAAGAAGGCTGGCGCTTCCCTCGATCAGATGCGTTCGACGCTGGGTTCCTACCAGAAGCTGGCCGAACCAAGCGGCAACCTGGGGCACGACCTGACGAAAACGCTTGGGGATCTCGACGCGGCCGCGCGCTCCGTGCGTTCGCTGGCCGATTATCTCGAGCTCCACCCGGAGGCGGTGCTGCAGGGGAAGAGGTGACTGGAATGAGCCATCGCAATTTGCGCCCGCTCTTCGCCTGCGCGATGTTTCTTGCGCTGGTGGGCTGTCTGGGGAGCTCGCGCCCGGCCCGGTTCTACACGCTGGCGCCGCTCCAGGTCCGGGACGGCCCGGTCTCGCCTGCAACCGATGCGACGCTGGCGATCGGGCCGGTCGAGATCCCGGACTACATCGACCGGCAGCAGATCGTCACCCGCACCGGCGCGAACGAGCTCGTCGTCGCGGAGTTCGACCGCTGGGGTAGTTCGCTCGACGACCAGTTCACCGGCTCCCTGGTCGCGACGCTGTCGAATCGCCTCGCACCGCAGCAGGTCGCGGTCGTGCCGTGGAGATCGGCCATCCGTTCCGGGGGCCCCACTTACCGCGTTGCGGTCAGCGTCTCGCGTTTCGACGGCATCCCCGGACAATCGGTCGTCTTGCAGGGTCGATGGGAGCTGCTGGCGCAGAGCGGCGGGAAGGAAGAGTCGCTCGGCATGAGGGAAGCGTCGGTGATGGAGCAGATCGACGGCGACGGTTATGAGGCGCTGGTCGTGGCGATGCAGAGGGCGCTGGTCCGGTTCGGCCAGCAGATGGGCGACACCGTCGCCGAAGCGAAGCAGATGGCGAGGACGCCCTGATCAGGGCGTCGGCGGGCCCGGACCCTCGAAGGCCCCGACTGCCTCACCGAAAATCGTGAGTGCCGCCGGGGCCTTACCGAGAGCGGGAGACGGGGGTCGAACCCGCGACCCTCGGCTTGGGAAGCCGATGCTCTACCACTGAGCTACTCCCGCGTACTCCGCGAGTTCAAATCACGGACCGGGTCCCAACGGCAAGGACTAGCGAAGCTGCAGGCGCGCCCGAGGCAGCGTCCTCTGCCATCCTCTCGAGCGAGCCCACCCCACGTCAGTGACCGTGGGCGGCGAAAACCGCGCCGGGCATCGCCTCCTTCGTCGTCAAGTCGTGGTCGTCCTGGCCGGCCGCCACCGCGGTCGCCGTCGACATCGAACAAGCCGGGGAAGTCCGTCAGGGCCGGACCATTCCTTGAGGCGTAGGTGCCGTCCTCAGGAACTCGAGCAGAGCGCTCGCGACTGCCTTGGGATTTTCCTCGGCGACCCAGTGTCCCGTTCGGGGCACCCGCACGCCCGCCACGTTCTCGGCGACTTCCTGCAGCATCTCCTGCATGAGCGGCCCGGTCGTGCTGATGGCGCCACCCACGGCCAGGACCGGCACCCGCAGCTTGCCGTTGCGCCTCAGAGCCTCGCGGTTGTCCTCCGCATCCCGATCGAACGCCCGATAGAGCTCGAAGCCGGCCCGCATCGCTCCGGGCGCGGAATAAGCCGAGGCGTAGAGGTCGAGGTCCGCCTCGCTGATCGCCGAAGGGTCGAAGCAGCGGGCGTCGTAGAAGGCCTGGAGGTACGGCCGTTCGCGCCCGGCGACCAGCATCTCCGGGACGTCGCGCGCACCCTGGAAGGCGAAATGCCAGACCCGGGGATCGGCACGAAGGCGGTCGAACACGGCGGTCCCCGGAATCGGCGCGTCCATCACCACCAGGTGAGAGAGCTCGTCCGGGTAGGCTTGCGCGTAGGCGTAGGCGATCATCAGGCCGATGTCGTGACCGACCATCACGATCGAGCCTCTGAGCCCAAGATGCACCCGCAGCAGCCGATGGATGTCTCCCGCCATGGTGCGCTTGTCGTAGCCGCCCAGGGGGCGCCAGGAATGGCCGGCGCCTCGGTAATCGGGAGCAACCACCTTGAAGCCGGCGCCGACGAGGGCCGGGATGAGGTGATGCCATTGCCACCATGTCTGGGGGAACCCGTGGAGAAGCACGATCGTGCGCTCGCCCTCGCCCGCGGTGACGTAGTGGAGACGGAGACCGGGTTCGATATCGGCCATGCCGTGCGTGCAACGTGAAAGGTCCAGGTCATGGGCCATGGTCAGGATCCTCTGTGGGGCAGCTAGGGTTCAGGGCCAATGGAAGGGAGACGGGTTTGTAATGGGGCATTCGATCGAGGGCACAATTTCGGCGCAAGACGATGCGATGGCAGCAGGAATCGAGCGCTCGCGCTCGCTGGGCGGCCCAATGTGTACACGCCCGCTGAGGTTCCCAGGCACTCGAGCGCCGGGCTCGAGGTCAGAACCAATTTCCGAGATGTCGAGTGCAGGCCGCGGCGAACTTAGGGGGCCTCAGGCCGCCCCCATCTTCGACTTGACGCGCTCCGCCCGGTGACGAACGTTGGTCAGCCGCTCGTCGAAGGCGATCAGCTGTTTCACGGTGGTGTGCATGCGCGGCCAGATCGGGAGCGTCTCCAGGAGCTCGTCGAGCTGCTCGATGGACCCGGCCTCGACGATCATCGCGATCTCCAGCGAACCGCCGACCGGACCGCCGGCGACGACCTTCCGCTCCGACTGCCACTGCTTGCAGAGCTCCAGGCTGGGCGCGATGTACTGCTCGATGAAGGCCAGCCCTTCGGGGAGCGTCGTCGGTCGGCCGGCATCAGTCACATTCATCTGGACGAGGTAGTGCATTGCAGCGCCTCCAGGAGTGGACCGATGGGCCCATGTAGGTGCATATGCATCTAGATTGGGAAGACAACACGCCCATCGGCAAGCATCTGACTGTTCCTGGACATTCATTTCTAGAGTGTATATGCACTCACCGTGAGAGACGTGGCCCGATTGGCGCGGAGGATGAGGGGTGAGTGCCTGGCCACCCGCGTCCGGGAGGCCGGGCGTTTGCTGACCAAGGTCTACGACGAGGCCCTGCGCCCGGTCGGCCTGGAGATGTCCCAGCTCCCGGTTCTCAACGCCCTGGCGCTATTCGGGGAGGCCGGTGCGACCGTCGGAGCGCTGGCCCGAGCCCTGGTGATGGACCGGACGACGATGACCAGAAACATCCGCCCCCTCGAGAGAGCGGGGCTGCTGCGGGTGGCCAGGTCGCCCCACGATGCACGGGCCAAGATCGTCCTCCTCACCGCCGCCGGAGAGCGGATGGTGGAGGCCGCCTTCCCCCTCTGGGAACGCACCACCAAGCGGATTGGCGACACCCTTGGCCAGGCCGAGGTCCAGGGCCTGACCAGACGGCTGGGGAAGCTGGTGGCCCAGGGGCTGAGCGTCTCGCAAGCCCGGGACACCCCTCGCCGGCCCAGGACCTGATGCCGCCCGGACGACCCCGATGGACTCACCGGTTCCAGCACTTGAAGTTGACAGTGATCAGATCACCTCGTTAAACGGTGCTCAGATCTGAGGAGGTGGGACATGTCCCCCCGGCGTCTCGTCCTGGCGGCCATCGCCGTGGTGCCAATCCTTTCCGGATGCGGGCGCTCCCCCGCTCCGGCTCCCTCGGCCGTTCCCCCGGTGGCGGTACGGACCGCTCCGGTGACCCGAGAGCGACTGCTCCGGCCGGTGCGTGCGGCGGGCCGGCTCTCCGGCAAGCAGGAGATGACCCTGGCCTTCCGGAACGGCGGCACGGTGGCGCGCCTCCTGGTCCGGGAAGGGGAGTCGGTGCGCAAGGGGCAGGTCCTGGCCACGCTCGACACCACCGAGGCGGACGCGGCGCTGGCCCAGGCCACCGCCAACTTCGAGAAGGCGGAGCGGGACCGCGCGCGTTTCGAACGGCTCCGGGCCCAGGGAGCCGTGGCCCCGGTCAGTCTCCAGGACGCCCAGACCGCGGTCGACGTGGCCCGGGCCGGCCTGCAGATCTCCCGTTACAACCGGCAGATCTCGGTGCTTCGAGCGCCCGACGATGGCCAGGTCCAGCGTCGGCTGGTCGAAGCACACGAGCAGGTCGCTCCCGGCACACCGGTGTTCCTGATGCGCGGAGCGAGCCGCGGCTGGGTGGTGAAGCTGGGGCTGACTGACCGCGATGCCGTCCAGGTCCGCCTTGGGGATCCGGCCACGGTCCGCTTCGACGCCCATCCGGAGCGGACGTTCCAGGCCAAGGTCACGGAAATCGCCGGCGGTGCCTCACCGAAGACGGGCACCTTCGAGACCGAGGTGGCGGTCGACGCGCTGGACGCCACGCTCCTTTCCGGCCTGGTGGCGAAAGTGGAAATCGTCCCCTCCGCCGCCCCGGAGCTGTGGGCCGTCCCGGTCGAGGCGCTGGTCGAAGGCAGCGGTCGGAAGGCCGCGGTCTACACCCTCTCGCCCCGGGACGGACGGGCGCAGCGGGTGCCGGTGACCATCGGGTTCATCGAAGGTCCGCGGGTCGCCGTGCTGGAAGGCCTGGACCGGGTCACCGAGGTGGTGACCGACGGGGCCCCCTATCTCCGGCCCGGGCTTCCGGTGACCCGGGCGCAGTGAGGAGGGAAGGGCCATGCGTATCGCCGAATTCTCCGTTCGCCGCTGGCAGTTCACCGTCGTCGTCTTCGGGATGCTGGCCGCGCTCGGCGCCTCGTCGCTGCTGGCCATCCCCAAGTCCGAGGACCCGAGCTTCCCCTACCCCAACTTCTCCATCGTCATCATCTATCCGGGGGCGCTTCCCACCGATCTGGAGAAGCTGGTGGTGGACCCCATCGAGGCCAAGCTCAAGGCGCTCGATGACGTCAAGAAGCTTCGGTCCGAGATGAGCGACGGGCTGGCCGTGCTCCAGCTCGAGTTCAACGCGGGCACCGACCCCGACCGCAAGTACGACGACGTCCTCCGGGAGCTGAATGCGCTCCGCCCTACCCTGCCAACCGACATCCAGAGCGTGGAGGTGAAGAAGTTCAACGCCTCGAACGTGAGCATGCTTCAGGTCGCGCTCGTCTCGGACAGCGCGCCCTACCGCAGCATGCAAGAGCTGGCCGACCGCCTGAAGAAGCGCCTGGATACCGTTCCCGGCGCGAAGGACGTCACCACCTGGGCCTACCCGACGCAAGAGGTGCGGGTGGCGGTGGATCTGGAGCGGCTCTCGGCACTGGGCTTGACGCCGCTGCAAGTGGTCTCGGCCATCCAGGCCACCAACGTGAATCTTCCCGCGGGGAGCGTGGACGTCGGTCTCCGCAAGTTCAACGTCAAGACCAGCGGCGACTACGCCTCGGTGGAGCAGGTGGAGGACACGGTGGTGGCCGCGCGGGGGGAGGCGCTGGTGCATCTGCGGGACGTGGCCCGGGTCGCGCTCCAGGACGAGGAGCCGACCTACCTGGGCCGCTTCAACGGCCGGCGGGCGTTGTTCGTCACCTCGGCGCTGCGCGACGGACAGAACATCTTCCAGGTGCGAAAGGGGCTGGAGCGGCAGCTCTCCGCCTTCCGGGCCGAGCTGCCCGACACCGTCCAGCTGGAGATTGGCTTCGACCAGGCCCGGAACGTCTCCCACCGGCTGGGGGGCTTCACCCGAGACTTCGGATTGGCCATCGCCCTGGTGCTCCTCACCCTGCTCCCCCTCGGCTGGCGAGCCGCAGTGGTGGTGATGATCTCCATTCCCCTCTCCCTGGCCATCGGCGTGGCGGGACTCCACCTGACCGGGTTCAGCATCAATCAGCTGAGCATCGTTGGCTTCGTCATCGCCCTGGGACTCCTGGTGGACGATTCCATCGTGGTGGTGGAGAACATCACCCGCTTCCTGCGGCAGGGCCGGACGCGGACCGAGGCGGCCATCGAGGCCACCCGCCAGATCGGGATCTCCGTGCTGGGCTGCACCGCGACGCTCATCTTCGCCTTCCTGCCGTTGCTCTTCCTCCCCGGCGCGCCCGGCCTCTTCATCCGCAGCATGCCCATGGCGGTGGTGTTCACCATTCTGGCCTCGCTGTTCGTATCCCTGACCATCATCCCCTTCCTCTCCAGCCTGATGCTCCACCGTGAGGAGAACCCGGAGGGGAACTTCTTCCTTCGGGCGCTGAACCGCGGCGTGGACCGCTCCTACCGGCGAGTGCTGCACCACGCCCTGGCCAAGCCCTGGCTCACGGTGGGAGTCGCGGCCAGCCTCTTCATCGGGAGCCTGGCGCTCATCCCGGTCATCGGCTTCAGCCTCTTCCCCAAAGCCGGGCTGCCCCAAATCCTGGTGACGGTGGAAACGCCGGACGGGAGCAGCCTGGAAGCGACCGATCGGGCGGTGCGCTTCGTGGAGGGGCAGCTCCGGACCCGGCCCGAGGTCCGGACGGTGATGAGCAACGTGGGCCAGGGGAACCCGCGCATCTATTACAACGTCACGCCGAAGAACCAGAAGTCCAACGTGGCCGAGGTCTTCGTCACCGTCCAGCACGGCGAGCCCCGGGAGATGGCCGCGCTGATCGGCGGTCTGCGCCGCGAATTCGCCCGCTACCCCGGCGCCAAGATCGAGTTGAAGGAGTTCGAGAACGGGCCGCCACTCGATGCCCCGGTGGCGATCCGGGTCATCGGCGAACGGCTGGAGGTGCTGGAGCCCATCGCCGCCGAGGTGGAAAAGCTCCTCCTCTCCACGCCGGGGACGACCTACGTGCGCAATCCGAGCACCGACCGGAAGGCGGACCTCCGCGTCGCCATCGACCGGGACAAGGCCGGCCTCCAGGATGTGCAGCTGCTCGACCTGGATCGGAGCGTGCGCATGGGTTTGGCCGGCCTGGTGGTGGGGCGTTACCGGGCCGAGGGCCAGGTGGACGAGGCCTACAAGATCAACGTCACCCTCCCCCGGGTCTCGGATCGGCCCAGCCTGGACGCGCTCGACCGGGTCTACGTCCCGAGCGCGACCGGAGGTCAGGTGCCGCTCGGCCAGCTCTCCCATCTGGAGCTGGAGGGCTCCCCCACGACCATCAACCACTACAACAAGGAGCGGAGCATCACTCTCACCTCGGAGGTCCTGCCCGGGTTCAACACCGACCGGGTCACCAAGGCGGTCCTGGCCCGTCTGGCAGCGCTCAAACTTCCGGCCGGCTACCGCATCGTGCCGGCCGGTGAGTACGAGAGCCGGCAGGAGAGCTTCGGCGGTCTCGGATCGGCCATCATCGTCGCCGCCTTCGGGGTGCTGGCGGTCCTGGTCCTGGAGTTCCGGACGTTCAAGAGCACGGCCATCGTGGCCTCGGTGATTCCGCTGGGGATCATCGGCGGTGTGCTGGCCCTGGCCTTCACCGGGAATACCCTCAGCTTCACCGCCACCATTGGCTTCATCGCCCTCATCGGCATCGAGGTGAAAAACTCGATCCTCCTGGTGGATTTCACGAACCAGCTCCGAGCCAAGGGGGTGGAACTTCGTTCGGCCATCGAGCAGGCCGGCAAGACGCGGTTCGTGCCCATCCTCCTCACCACGCTCACCGCGCTGGGGGGCCTGATCCCGCTGGCGCTGGAGAACTCGTCGCTCTACTCGCCGCTGGCCTGGGTGATCATCGGCGGACTGGTCAGCTCGACGGTGCTGACCCGGCTGGTGACGCCCGTGGTGTATGAGCTGCTCGCGCCCGAGGTAGCGCCCCAGACGGCGCCGACCGGCGAGCTCGCGGCGCTCGGAATGCCCCGCTTTCGGGTGGCCAGGTTGGCCGAGTGAGTGATCGTTCCCTCAGAGGGCCGGGGCGTGCAGTCGGGCGTCGGCCCGATGGTAGGTGTCGAACGCCGCGGCGACACTGCGAAGGAGCATCTGTCCGGGCGGGGTCACCCGGATCCGGGCGCCCTGACGGGCGATCAGCCCGTCCCGCTCGAGCACGACCAGCTCGCGCTCCTCGGCCGCCAGGTCGAGCAAGGTCGCCGGGTGCCGCGCCCGCAGCGCATCCAGGTCCACCTCCAGCTGGCAGAACAGCTGCATGATCAGCTCGCTCCGTGCGCGGTCCTCCGCACTCGGTCGGTGGCCGCGGACAATGGCCAGAGAGCCGCCCTCCAGACGCTCCGCCCACTCGTGCACCTCGCGCTCGGCTTGCAAATAGGTGCCCCTGACCTCCGAGATTGCCGAGGGCCCGAAGGCCAGCACGTCACTGTCGGCGCAGGTGGTGTACCCCATGAAATTCCGACGAAGCGTTCCCGCCGCCCGGGCCCGGCACAGCTCATCGTCGCGGAGCGCGAAGTGGTCCAGGCCGACGTGGACGTATCCGGCGGCCACCAGCCGATCGATCGAGACCTCGAGCAGGGCAAGCCGCTCCGCCGGCCCTGGCAGCTCCTCGGGCTGGAAGAGCCGCTGGTGCGGCTTCATCGAGGGGACGTGGGCATAGCCAAAGAGTGCAATGCGATCGGGACGGAGCTCCTGCACGCGGTCGAGCGTGCGCTGAAACCGGTCCACCGTCTGGAGCGGCAGCCCATACATCAGATCGACGTTGATGCTGACGTAGCCCAACGCACGGCAGTCCTCGATGAGGGCCTTCGTCTGCGCGAAGGGCTGGATCCGGTTGATGCGTTCCTGGACCTGGCGGTCGAAATCCTGCACCCCCATGCTCACCCGGTTGAATCCGAGCCGGGCCAGAGCGCGCATCTGCTCGGTGGTGGTCACCACCGGGTGCACTTCGACGGAGGCCTCGATGCCCTTTTCCCAGGGGAAGCGACGCTGGATGGCATCGGCAAGCCGGGCGAGCTGCTGGGGATCGAGATGCGTCGGCGTTCCACCGCCGAGGTGCACCTGCACCACCGGTGGAATGGTGGGCAGGAGCGTGGCAACCCGTTCCAGCTCGCGGTCGAGCGCCCGGAGGTAGCGCTCGACCAGCGCCGCGTTCCGGGTCACCAGCATGTTGCAGCCGCAGTAGTAGCAGAGCTTCCGGCAGAACGGCACGTGGACGTAGAGCGACGCCGGCCGGGTGCACGCGCCACGCAGCGCCTCCGCGGCCTGGGCCTCCCCGAAGGTCCCAGTCCAGTGGTTCGCAGGTGGGTAGCTGGTGTAGCGCGGCACCGGCCTTGCGCCGTAGCGCTCGAGCAGCGCGAGATCGACTCCGCTGGGCCCGACCTTTTCGGCTGCCTGGGCACTCACCAGCATGCGGTTCTACCCGCTGCAAGCGCGGTGCCCAGATTCCTGGATGAAACCGCCTAATGGCGGAGACCATCCGGGTTGGTCGGAGGATCGCGCCGCAACGGCGGCAGCGATCCAGGAGCTTCGGAGGGAGCTTGGCCCCAGCCCAGTGACCGGAGGCGCGACGCCGAGATCGGCCGCTGGGGCAAGCGAGGAACGATCAACCCGGGTGGTTTCCGCCATCAGTACGCGCGCGGTCTGCGCGGTCCGAGGGGGAGCGCGCAGAATTTGCCGGCGCGGACCGCCGGAGAGTTACTTGGCGAGAACCTTCTTCATCCAGGCCGGGGCATCCTGCAGGGCGGTAGCCGCAGTCTGGGCCCGGATTTCCCGAGCTGCCGCGAGGCTGGGGAGGTCGGGGGCGATCTGCTGGTCCGTCGTCTGCTTTACCCACGAGGCGGCGCTCACCAGCGCTGGACGATCCGACTCGGGATTCCGCTTGCCTTTCAGCTCGCCCGATCCGGTCTTCCCCTTCTTGTCGATTCCCGCGACCGCCAGGCTGTCGCTGCTCTTCCCCACCTCGGTGTGCCGGTATTCCTGGAAGCGGTACACCGAGGAGAGGCTCAGGTCGAAGGCGACGTTGTTCACTTCGGCCACTCCCATCCCGCCCTTTCCGCTGACGAAGCCGGAGGTCTTCTGACTGCGGAGATGCACGACCAAGACGAGATCGACCTCTGCTCCACCGTCTCTCAGCCGCCGAGTCAGAGCTGCATCGACAGCGGTCCGCGGCTCCGAATGGGCAAAGGCACTGGGCGGTCCGTCATCCGAGCGAGCTTCGGCCAACAGCTTCACCTGAGCATAGGGAACGAGCTGGATGCGCGCATCTCCCTGCAGCGCCTGCTCGAGCATTTGCCGATAGGTCGTCGCCAGCGGGGCGAGGTCCGGGTATTCGGTGCTGGGATCCAGCAGCACCAGGCGGATCGGCTCTGAGGAAACGCGCTTCGGGGCTTGCAGGTAGGCCTCGTCGACCTTCGCCTGCGCCTGTGCGCGCCCCTGTTCCCCGCCCTGGCGCGCGGCGACCTTGTCGGGAGGGCCTTCCCAGCTGACCACGCCATCGCGCTCAACCCGACAGACCCCATCGGGGTAGCAGGTCTTGTGGATACTGGCGCACCCGCCAAGGACCAGGGGCGCCGCGAGGAGGAGTGGCGTGAGGCGCATCGGCAATCTCCGGGAGGGAAGAGTCTCCGGAGCGTGTCACGGGGCCCTGGGAGCGCCCAAAGTGCGCGCCCACCACCAATGTGCGCGCCTCGCCCCGTCTGGATCCTTCGACCCCCCTGGGTTTCGGTCGAGGGTGGCGATGAACATCTTCACCCGGGGACGCTCATGGGTGAGATCCGGATCGGAACCAGCGGCTACCTCTACCAGCACTGGCGCGGAGTGCTGTACCCCGAGCGCCTGGCCACCGCCCGCTGGTTGCGCCGCTACGCTGAGGTCTTCGACACCCTCGAGCTGAACACCACCTTTTACCGGCTCTCCACACCGACAGCTGCCGAGCGGTGGCGGGCCGAGACACCACCCGGCTTCGTCTTCGCCGCCAAGGGGAGCCGCTTCATCACCCACATGAAGAAGCTCAACGATCCGCGCCAGGCGCTGCAGCGTTTCTTCGCCCCCCTGCGCCCGCTCGGGTCCAAGCTTCAAGTCATCCTCTGGCAACTTCCACCCCGCTTCCAGGTCGACGCCCTCCCCCGACTGGAGGCCTTCCTGCGCCTCCTCCCCCGACGCTACCGGCACGCAGTGGAGTTCCGCGAAGCGAGCTGGTACCTGCCCGAGGTCGCCGCGGTCCTCGCCAGACACGAGACCGCCTTTTGCGAGCACGACCTGGTCCCCCGTCCGGCACCCAGCTTCACCGGTGGCTTCCGCTATCTCCGCTTCCACGGCGCTACCGGGAAATACGACGGGCGTTACGGAGCCGAGGGACTGCGCGACGTCGGGCTCGATCTCCGCCGCTGGCGCCGGCGTGGCCGCGATGCGTACGTCTTCTTCAACAACGACATCGGCGGGCACGCAGTCCCCGATGCGCTGGCGCTCCGCTCGGCGCTGGGGGACACGATGCGGCTTGACACCCCGCGCCCTTCTGGACCAAAGCCCCAGGCGCCGCCATGAAGCTCGCCACTCTCCGAGACGGGACCCGGGACGGCGCGCTCCTCGTGGTCCGGCGCGACGGCCGCGCCTTCGCCCGGGCCCATGACGTCGCCCGCACCCTCCAGAGCGCGCTGGACGCCTGGGGAACCACCGAACCCGGGCTGCGGGCCATCGCCGAGCGACTCGACTCGGGCGCCATCGACGGCGAGCCGCTCGACGTCCATCACTTCCACGCCCCACTTCCCCGGGCCTACGAGTGGGTGGACGGCTCGGCCTACCTGAATCACGTCCGGCTGGTGCGCAAGGCCCGCGGCGCCGAACCGCCGCCGACCTTGGGGACCGATCCTCTCGTCTATCAGGGCGGTTCCGGCGTGCTGCTCGGTCCCACCGACGACCTGCTGCTGCCCGACCCGGCTTGGGGCCTGGATTTCGAATCGGAAATCGTGGTCATCCTCGGCGACGTTCCCCTGGGGACAAGGGCCGCCGACGCCCACCGCCACGTGCGCCTGATCACCCAGTGCAACGACGTGAGCCTGCGGAACCTCATCCCGGCCGAGCTGGCCAAAGGCTTCGGGTTCTTTCAGAGCAAGCCTGCCACCGCCTTCGGCCCCTTTGCGGTCACTCCCGACGAGCTGGGGACCGACTGGCGCGAGGGCCGAGCGCATTTGCGCGTGCGCTCGACGCTCAACGGCCGGCTGGTGGGCGACACCGAGGCCGGACCGGAGATGCACTTCTCTTTCTTTCAGCTGCTGGAGCACGTCGCCCGAACCCGGGCCTTCACCGCCGGGACGCTTCTGGGAAGCGGAACGGTCAGCAACGCCGAGCGCGCCCGCGGGGTGAGCTGCCTCGCCGAGCAACGGATGATCGAAACCATCGAGCAGGGCCGGCCGGTCACCCCCTTCCTTCAGCCAGGCGACCACATCGAAGTGGAGAGCTTCGATACCCACGAGCGCAGTGTCTTCGGGCGCATCACCCAAACCGTGAGGCGGCCCGCATGAAGCTCTATGGCTACTGGCGCAGCGGAGCCACCTGGCGCGTCCGGATTGCCCTGGCCTGGAAGGGGATCCCCTACGGCTACGAAGCGGTGCACTTGCTGAAGGACGGCGGCCAGCAGCATCAAGAAGCCTACCGGTCCAAGAATCCGATGGAGTCGCTGCCCCTTCTGGAATGGCAGGAGAACGGCACCGTCCGCCGGCTGGCTCAGTCGCTGGCCATTCTGGAGTACCTCGAGGAGCGCTTCCCCGCCCCGCCCCTTCTTCCGGCCAACGCCTTCCTCCGTGCACGGGCTCGGCAGATCGCCGAGATGGTCAATTCGGGAATCCAGCCCTTCCAAACCCCGGACACGCTGTCCCAGGTAAAGGCGCTGGGCGGCCAGGATCGACCCTGGGTGCATCGCTTCCTCGGCAAGGGGCTGGCCGCGCTGGAAAAAGTCGTGGGCGAGACGGCCGGCACCTTCGCCGTCGGGGATGCCCCCTCCTTTGGCGACTGCTGCCTCGTTCCCCAGATTTACGCGGCGCGGCGATGGAAGCTCGACCTCACGCCCTTCCCCACCCTGACCCGCATCGAGGCGACGTGCGAGGCCCTGCCCGCCTTCCAGTCGGCCCATCCGGACCGCCAGCCGGACGTCGAGCACGCGCCGCGCTAAGAGGAATCTGCACATGGCACCGAAAGACTCCCTCGGCATCCTCGGCATCGAGTCGGCCCACTGGTACGTCCACGACCTGGAACGAAGCCGCCGCTTCTACACCCAGGGGATGGACTTCAAGGAGATTGGGGGGAGCGGTCCCGATCTCACCGCCCGGGGACGGCAGCAGAGCCTGGTCTTCCAGGCCGGCGACATCGTCCTGGTCATCAGCACTCCCCGCGGGGAAGGCGGGCGGGCGGCCCGGTGGCTGGCCAAGCATCCCGATGGGGTGGGAACCCTCACCTTTGCAGTGAAAGACGTGGAGCGGACATTCCGAATTCTCGATCGGCGCGGCGCCACCATGATCGACGACATCCAGCGAGTCTCGGATGGTCGGGGGGGCAACCTGGCCTGGTTTTCCATCACCACCCCCTTCGGAGACACCACCTTCCGCTTCGCCCAGCGCGAAGGCTACCGGCCGCTCTTTCCCGGCATGGTCTTCCACGAGAAGCCGAGCGGCGGCAGCAACCGCTTTGGCTTCACCCGGGTGGACCACGTCACCTCCAACTTCCGCACGCTGATGCCGCCGATTCTCTGGATGGAGAACGTGCTCGGGCTGGAGCGATTCTGGAAGATCGAGTTTCACACCGAGGACGCCGCCGATGCCCTGGAGAAGGGCTCCGGGCTTCGCTCCACGGTGATGTGGGAACCGGAATCGGGAGTGAAATTCGCCAACAACGAGCCGGCCCGGCCCAACTTCCGGGCCTCGCAAATCAATGTCTTCGTCGAGGACAACCGGGGCGAAGGGATCCAGCATCTGGCCCTGGGGGTGGAGGCCATCATTCCGGCGGTGGAGGGCTTGCGGGCGACGAAGGCCGTCCAGTTCATGAACACGCCCGACAGCTACTACGACCAGCTGTCCAGGCGGCTGGAGGTGCTCAACATCGGCCGGATCGATGAGAACCCGGACGATCTGCGCCGGCTCCGCATCCTGATCGACGGCAACAAGCAGCACAGCTACCTGCTGCAGATTTTCATGAAGGATGCTGCCAGCCTCTACGGCGACCGGGAGGCCGGGCCCTTCTTCTACGAAATCATCCAGCGCAAGGGCGACACGGGTTTCGGAGCCGGCAATTTCCGTTCGCTGTTCGAGAGCATCGAGCGCGAGCAAAAGGCCGCCGGCCGCGTCTGAGAGGGCCAGGGCAATGATCGAACGGCTGGTCTTCGGCACCGTCCCCAGGAAGCACCACATCCAGTTGCGGCTGGAAGGCGGAGCCTTGGCCTTCGAGGAGTGCTTCACCCAGGAGGGCTTCGAGGGCCCGTACACCATCGCCTACCACTTGCGAGCTCCCCACACTCAGCGGCTGTCGGAGGCGAAGCACGGCTGGACCCTCCCGGTGGATGCGGCCCCGGGCCGGCGATTGGCCAAGCACCACTACAAGACCCAGAGCATAGAGCGACGCGGAGGCGCGCCGGTGGATGGCCGCACTCCGCTGCTCTTCAACGCCGACCTCACCCTGGGGGTGCTGTTCCCGGATCGCCCCGACCCGGTGTACCTGAGCAACGCCGATGCCGACGAGCTCCTCTGGATTCACCAGGGGGGCGGCACGTTGCGCACGGCGCTGGGGGACGTGCGCTTCACCGCCGACGATTACGTGTTCATTCCCCGCGGGCTGTTGCATCGGCTCCTCCCCGACTC
>JBKOYI010000011.1:0-6557 GCA_046725335.1 Myxococcota bacterium
GGTCGTCCAAGCTCATCGCTGCTCCTCCCCGCCAAGGTCCAGCCGCCGGGCCAGCGCCGCGCGGGCCTTGTGCAGGCTGGCCCGGACCGTGCCCTCGGCAGCCCCCAAGGTGACGGCGATCTCGGCGACCGGCAGGTCCTCCAGGTAGTACAGGGCCACCATCTGAGCTTGCCGCCTGGGCAGGGCCCGGACCGCCGCCCAGAACCCGGCGGCCTCGGCGGGCAGCTCGGCCATTGGTGGCTGCCGGCGGGCCGCCACCCGCGCCAGCGCACGGGCCTCGATCAGCCGGCGCCGCACGGTGGAGGCGGCCAGGTTGGCGACCACCCGGCGGGTCCAGGCCAGCGGCTGGTCGAGGCGCTCCCAGTCCCGCCAGGCGGCCAGCAGCGCGTCCTGGGCGATGTCCTCGGCCGCGTACCGGCTGCCCGACAGCACCAGAGCCAGGCGGACCAGCCCGGCGTACTCACGCTCGTAGAAATGCTCGAAGCGCTCAGGGAGGCGTACCACCTGCCCCTCAGCCCCTGGCATCCCTCGGACCACCCTTCGCACCCCCACGCGCGCCCGGCGCGGCGTGCTCGTCGACCGCGCCGTCTAGCCCAATAGTCGCTCCAGCGTCGGATTCCGCTTACCTCGACACGAAAAACCTCAGTATTGGTTACCGGGTTGGGTCGTGGCGGCCGGTGGGGTGGTCGGCGATGAGCTGGGCGAGGTCGGCCAGCAGGTGGGCTGGACCGCCAAAGGCCGTGCTCGCCGCGGAGGCGGCCGTCGTCCAGATCGTCCACGGCAGCGTGGAACCCAGCCCCGGTGGCATCCATGACCACGGTGGCAGTGCGTCGACCAGCTCGGTGACGGTCACGCGGTAGCGCCCCACCTGGCCGGGGGACGCCGGGCTGGGCTCACGGGCCCCGCGCCAAGCCCGCCGGGATCACCAGGTCGGCCACGCCGGGCCGGGCGCGCGCAGCAGCCCGACCAACAGGGCGACCGGGTCGCGCTGCTGCAACCTGGCGGTCGCAAGGACACTGGCCAGGACCTGCCAGGTCCCCGCTCCCGCCCAGGTGGCGTTGCCGCCCCAGGCCTTGCGGCTGACCACGGCGGGGCGGATGGCCTGCTCGGCACGCCAGTTGGTCGCCTGCACCCCAGGCTGGGCCAGGAAGGTGAACAGCGCCTCCCGCTCTCGTCCCAGATGGCCGAGCAGCTTGCGGTTGGGCGCATAGGATGTCCGCCCGGCGATGAGCCGGTCGACGGCCGCGCCGAGCCGCCCGGCCTCCTCGGCAGCCTGGGCAGCCGTCAGCGCGCCAGCGTCGCGGGCGTCGCGGACCGCCAGCGCGCGCGTGAGGATCCGGCGGACGGCATGCGGGGTCTTGGCCTGCCCGCGCTTGGCGTCGGTCAGCAGTTCGCCCACCCGCCGCAGCAGGTGCGCCAGGCAGCTTTGATGGGTGGCCGTGGTGAACTTGCGGTACGGCGCCCACCCGTCACGCTCCAACACCCCGGCATACCCCTCGCCGAGGACCGCGGTGGCGTCATCAAAGCCGCGGTGGGCGGCGATGCGGTACACGACCACGCCGTGGCCGGCAAACGTCCACAGCCAGGCGCGCCGCCCTGCGACCCGCCAGCCGGTCTCATCCGGGGAGACCACCGGGCTGTTGCGGACACCAGCGGTCAGCGCCTGGTAGGTCGGTGCCGCGCGCCGGGCCGCCCGCGCGACCGCCTGGGTCACCCCACCACGGGTGAGTGCCAGGCCGAGCTGGCCGAGCAGCCGGGCGACCTTGCTCGCCGGCAGCCCCAGCTCCTTGTTGCACCAGGCGGCCAGCGCGACTACGCGCGGGCCGACCTGGACGCCGGCCGCGCCGAGCGCAGCCGAGGTCTGCTCGGGATGGCGGGGCTGGACGCGCCGCCGGCAGGACCGGCAGCGGCCGATCTCGACATCGAAGCGGCAGATCTCTGTCTGCTGGGGGAGGGGCAGGTCCTCCTGCCACTGGCAGGCCACCCGCTCCACGGCGACCTCGCCACCGCATGACGGGCACACGTCCGGCAGCCCGACCACCACGACCTGGTCGACCCGCTGGGGGACCGGCCGCCGGGCATGCCGCCCGTACGCCGCCCCGGGCTTGCGGCCCGCCCGTCTGGGGTTGGGTACGGGCCGGTCCTTGGAGAACGGGGCGGCCTGGCGCTTGCCCGCCCGCCGCAGCTCCTCCACCCGCGCGACCAGCTCACCGACACGATCCGACAGCCGCTGGTTCTCCACGGTGAGCCGCTCGACCGCACCGGCGAGCCGGTCGCGCTCGGCCCGCACCGCCTGCCACTCCGCTTCCACCACCGCGACCCGCCCGCGCAGCCAAGCCACCGTCTGGCCCTGCTGGTCAGCCGACCCACCCCGGATCCCCGTCATCGCGGCGCGAACCATACACCCTGACCAGCAAGGTCACCCCCCCGCTATCCCATTACCGCCCAACTACCTGGGACCCGCCGGGCGTTCCAGAAGTTGGCGCCTCGCTCCGGACAAGGGGTGGTAGCCCGTAGCTCGTCAAGGCGCCCAAGCTCCCCTTTAACGACAGGGCCGTCCTACAGCCGGTCGGCGGGAGACAGGCGGCGGTGGGCCTCACGGGCGCGGGCGTCAGCGGCTGAGGCGCCGTAGCGCTGGAGCATGGCGCGGGACTTCCAGCCGGCCAGGCGCATAAGGTCGGTCTCGCCACCACCCTCGGCCAACCACTGGTGAGCGAACGTGTGGCGGAACTGGTGGGGATGCAGTCCCGGTAGGCCGGCCTGGCGGCCACGGCGCCGCAACATCATCACCAGACCGTGCGAGGTGAGCCGACCCTTCAAGCCAAGCCACAGCCAGGGGAGGTGGGCGTCCTTGTGGCGGCCGCGGACGCGGAGGTAGCGGTCGAGGGCCTCACCGGCCTTGTGCCCAAACGGCAGGGCCCGCTCGCGGCGACCCTTGCCGAGCACCAACAGCACGTCCAGGTCCAGGTCGACGTGGGCGAGCTGCAGGTCGGCCAGCTCGGCACGGCGGGCACCGGTATCAAGCAACAGCATGATGATGGCGGTGTCGCGCCGAGCCTCAAAGCCCCTGCCGGCGCAGACGGCCAGCAGCCGGCGCAAGCCGTCCTCGGGGACGATCGGGACGGGGGCTTCTCGGGGACGATCAGCGGACGCATCCGCGCCATCGGGTTGGGAAGTTCCTCTTCCTCTTCGAGCCAGCGGTACAGGATGCGCAGGACCTTGTAGCGGGTGGCGGCTGTGCTGGCGCTGCTACGGCGCAGGATGTCGGCGAGAAAGTCCTCCAGGTCGGCCTGGGTCGCCTCCTCCAAGCGCTTGCCGCGGCCCTCCAGGAACGCCTCGGCCAGCCGAGCGCTCTCTAGATAGCTGCCAACGGTGCGCTCCGAGCGGTTCAGCGCCCGGAGGTGCCGCTCGAACCAGCGGAGCAGCCAGCCGGGCGCGGCACGGCGGTCCATGCCGAAGAACTAGCACAGTAAGGCGTTCTCCATCCGTTATGCGGCTTCCCCGGCCGGTCCCAGACGCGAAGATGACCAGCGTTTCCGCTGGTCATCCGTGGTGGGGTGGAGGTGAGGGGATTTGAACCCCTGACTTCCTCCGTGCGAGATCTGCTCGGGAATCACACCGATGTAATTCGAGACTATGAAGGTAGTGAAGGATCGTGGAAAAAGGGCAGGGAGATCGTGCTATCGCATCGAAGCGCGGCCCCTGATCCATCACGATTCCCCCGCGCCTGTTCACGTTCCTCCGAACGGCGATTGCTGCCCGTCTGCTGCCCGTCGGCCACGCGCGTGCCTTGCCGTCAGCCTCCCACCGACCGCACCGCAGGCCAGGCATCAAGCTCGTATCGACCGGCGAGCCCCGCCCCGGTATTCGTAACCGAGAGCGGGGCTCAGGGCGGCGGGTTGCAGCGACACGAGGACAGCGACGCGCTATCTGGTGCAGCTGTCCTTGAAGAACTCGTTGGTGTTGCCCAGCGGGTTGACGTTGATGTGCCCGGTGGCGTGCTCGAAGATCGAGCTCCCGTCGGAGCCTGTGCCCCGCACCGTGAACGTCATGGTGTCGACCCACTTCTCGGCCGAGAGGATCTCGCCCTCGTCGCTGATGACGGGGTTGAAGGCCATGCCGCCGTCCCACACCGTGAAGGTGCCGGTGAACGTGGGGCCTACGCCGCTGACCGGCACGGCGGTGAAGGTGCCGGTCTGGGTGAAGGTGAACTGGGCGACCACGGTGCCGTCCGGCAGCGTCCTGAGCTGGAAGTGCTCGACGCCGTTGGACACCGTGGTGATCTGGTAGGGGATGTCCGTGCAGGGCAGGACGTCGACAAAGGTGTCGACCTGGTGGTGGAAGGTGGAGGTCGTGCCGGGGTTGGCGGCCAGCGCGGTGGCCGCGGGGAGTGCGGCGATCAGGGCCGCGAGCAGCACGACCACCAGGGATCGCCGCAGGTGAGTTGGCACCATCGAGTGGATTCCCCCTTCGGGGAGTCGGCGGTGCGGGGGGGTCGAAGGGCCTGGCTGGTGGGTGTCGCTGCGATCGCCACCAGGTTCCCGACCAGAGCACCAAGAGGCCGGCTCCTGCTGGCCGCGGATGCTAGCTCTGTCCGGCTACAGCAGTCAACGTCATATGAGGAAGTTCAAACCTTATTTACTCTGCAACCTTCGAGGCCGGCACTGCGGGCGGTCGCCTATCCCGGCCGGCCTCGGCCGGCAACGACACCATGGGAACCGTGAACCGGCCTCACCCTGAAGGCCAGCGGATTCCCAACGCTAGGGCCATTGCCCGTAACGCCCGCCAGGGCCTTTGAAGCGCGGCTTTGAATGGGCTTGTGCAACAGGCTGGTCCGAGTCAAAGGTGCCACCCGCCCGTGCAGATGCCATCGCGTCGGCATCCGACAGGGGTGGGCCGGACGCGACTGCACTGCGCTGCCACGCGCCACGAGGATGCTGCGTCCCAGTGACCCGTCCTCGCTGCTGTCCCGCGAGGCGGGAAGCCCTGGAGGTGGCACTTGAAAATGTAAGTGCCGCGGGGTCGCCAGTGGAGCCGATGCCTTGCGAGAACCCGCTCGCCAACTTGGAGCTGCACCGCCCGCACGGCTTCCGGGAATGAACTGTAGGAGCAGGTATCGAACCTGTGACCTCTGCCGTGTGAATTCCGGTACAGGTTACTTCGGTAGGATTCGAGGCCCTAAAGACGAGTGATAAATTATGAGAAATCCGCAGGTAGATCCCGATGCGGGCCTCCCTTCGGATACTTCGTCCGTCACGATGCTTCCGCGACTGTAATGGTCTCCCAGAGCGGCGGTTGCTGCCCGCCTGCTGCCCCTCAGATCCCTAGGCCGGGATCGTCCGCCGCAGGCGGACACCACTTCTTCTCAAAGCCCGGTACGTCCGTCGCTCCACCGAGTGGCGTGTGCCCGGTGCCGATGGCGCCTCAAGCGCCCAGCCCTGCCAGGCTGGGAGGCGGGAGCCGGGAGGCCCGCCGGAGGCGGCTGACGCTGATCGGACGGTCTGACTATTGTTCCCTGGTCCCGAACGAGCCGAGCTGCTACCTCGTAGGCAAGTCGCCGGCTGCAGTGCGGCAGGTTTGTGGCCGAGGCCTCCTCAGATGGTGCTTGCGAAGCGGTAGGCAGCGGCTTGGCGGCGGTTGCCAGAAGTTAGATGATCAGTCGATGGATGACCGGCTGAAGTTGGGTTGGCGAGGCTTCGAGCAGGCCGAGCAGCAGTTGCTTGATGAGATTCAGAAGAACGGAGACCCGCTGGTCCCACTCGCGAATCTCCTGCAATGGGCGTATGCGATCGATCAGTGGTACAGGAACCACATCGCTGACGGCGAGAATGAGCTTATCCAGCTTTTCGGAGCCGATACGGTTGGCGAGATCTACAACGGTTTCCGGGCAGCGAGGGCGACCGTTGCGCATGACCTCTCGCTGATCGCCGACTTGGTAACGCGGCCTAACCCTCAGGTGTTGCAGGCCAGAGCTCCGGGCAGTGGAGGGTCAAGGATAATCGCACCTCCAGTTGTCTCGGAATGGCTGTGGAGCCAAACGCGTGCCATCCAACCGAATAATAAGGGTCTGCCTTCCTACCAGAAGCACCTGGCTGGAAAGCCAATCTCTGGTTGCCTCCCGGCGGTGCGGGAGTTTCTTGAGGTTCGCCTTCCTAATCTGCTAACTC
The DNA here is from genome assembly GCA_046725335.1 of Myxococcota bacterium. Classification (GTDB taxonomy): domain Bacteria; phylum Myxococcota; class Myxococcia; order Myxococcales; family Myxococcaceae; genus RPRB01. The sequence continues at coordinate 6,168 of JBKOYI010000011.1, forward strand.
AGAAGCCGAAGCCGCCGTAACGAGGAGTAATGTAACCGTGTTGGCCGCCCGGAGGGTGGCTTGAATGGCGTAGAAAGATTCACAAGGCGGATGCTGCACGCGACATGTACCACTTCTCCTTGACTTGCCTGGGATGTCGACGACCCGGCCAGTGGTACGACATGGGCTAGGGCCGCTGACCAGAGCTTCGATGGGGTGGAGGTGAGGGGACTTGAACCCTGACTTCCTCCGTGCGAGTAAGGACGGGCTCACCGCTGTGCCGACCTGCGTTTCCGCAGCTGGATCGCGACCGTCAGGGGCGAAGTAAGGCGTTCTGATGCAGGGCCGGTGAGACGGATAAAGTGGGTGCCGACGCCTCGGTGTAGCGACACAAGAAGCCTTCCTGGATCG
>JBKOYI010000096.1:0-8705 GCA_046725335.1 Myxococcota bacterium
AGCGTCTTGGCGATGGTGTCCCGGTGCCAGGCGACGCTGTCGCGGCCGTCCCGGTAGAGGTTGAAGCCGGCGGAGTCCAACTCGACGCGGTAGTGAGCCGAGAGCGCGGCGCGCAGGTCCTCGAGCAGCGGGGGCCGGAGAAGGCCATCGGGTTCCCGCCGCCAGCCAGCAGTGAGTCGCGGCTCGATCCGCTCTTGCTCGTAGAGCTGTCGGGTCCGCTGCTCCCAGGGCAGGGTGTCGAGGAGGGTCCGGAACAGCCGGTCGGAGCCATGGAGCCAGCCGGGCAACAAGTCCACCCAGGCCGAGGCGTCGAGCTCGATCCGCTCCAGGCCGGGGAAGGCCGGGTCAAAGGCGGGCCGCTCGACGTCGAAGAGACTCGACTGGCGGGGAAGGGAAGGGGTCCGCACGGGCACGGGCGTTCAGTGTAAGGCGCCCGTCCCTCTCGCGCCCGCCAGTTTCGGGCTTCAGGCGCTTGCCTGACACGCTGGGGGCGGCGATTACCGGAGCGGTCGCCGCTGGCGGGGTGACTCTGGGCCCAGCACCGCACTCAGCCGGATGGCCGCCGGCCGCGAGAGGAGCGGTCGGATGCGTGCCAGCACCCGGGACTCGAGAACCCGGTAGATGGGAAGGACGTCCTCCGGTAGCGCCCGGAGGTGGGCCTGCACGATCCCGGCATCGCCCCGTACCACCGGCCCGGTCAGGGCTCCCACTGTCCCATGGACTTCGGCGCCGGCCAGGGCCGAGCGCATGAGCCCGGCCAGCGCGGCAAGTGCCTCCTGCCGCTCCACCCCCGCCGTCCTCCAGGCCTCGACCGCCGCATCCAGCAACGCCACCAGACCGCTGGCCGCCAGCACGGCCCCACCGTGGTAAGCCGCCCGACCCCCTTCGGGAACCCGGAGCGGTTTGAGCCCCAGCACCCGCGCCAGCGCGCCCAGCAGCGGAGCCAGCGACCGAGAGCGGGTAGCGATCGCCACCGCGTGACCGGCCAGTGTGGCCTCGGCGCGCGTCACCGCCACCAGCGGATGGAACGAACCGGTCGGTCGTCCGTGGGCCGCCGGCTGCAAGCCCTCGAGGTCGAGCGCACCGGCGCAGTGGACCAGGCCGGTCCGGGGCCCGAGGAGGGGGGCCACCGCCTCGGCCACCGAGGCCACCGCCGCATCGGGGACGGTCAGCAAGCACAGCTCGGCGCGGAGCAGGTCCTCGGCCGCAGCTTCTTTCAGCGAGAAGCGGCGCAGCTGTCGTCGACCGGCGGTCGAACGGGTCCGGACCCACACTGGCCAGCCGGCACGTCCGAGCTGGACGGCCAGCGCACTGCCCAGCCGGCCCAGACCGACCACCACGGTCCGCGGTCGGGAAGCGCTCACCGCCCGCTGGAGCCCGGTGCGTCCCGGCCGAAGCGCAGAGCCCCGTCCGCCACGCGCACCCGGACTCGGCTCCCGGCGGGGACCGCCCCGGAGAGGATGTGCTCGGCCAGCGGGCCCTCCACGCACCGTTGCAGCACCTGTCGCACCGGGCGAGCCCCCAGCAGCGGGTCCATCTCCTCCGCCGACAACAGATACTCGACCACCTCGTCGCCAGCGACGAAGGCAATGCCTCGCTCCGAGGCCAACCGTCGACTGCTCTCGTCGAGGAGCATCCGGGCGATGCGCCGCAGGTCCAAGGGACGCAAGGGGGCGAAGACCAGCCGTTCGTCGATGCGATTCCAGAGCTCGGGGGGCAAGACCCGCCGGGCCTGCCCCAGCGCCGACTCCGCTCCCCCCTCCTCCACCGCGTCGGCGCCGAACCCCACCCGAGGCTGCGCCCGGCCGAAGGCCTCGGCTCCCAGGTTGGAGGTGAGCACCACCACCGTGTTCGAGAAGTCCACCTGGCGGCCCTTGCCGTCGGTGAGCCGGCCCTCCTCCAGGACCTGGAGGAGGAGCATCAACACATCGCGGTGGGCTTTTTCCACCTCGTCGAGCAACACCACCGCGCTCGGGCGACGGCGCACCGCCTCGGTCAGCTGACCCCCGTCCTGGTAGCCCACGTATCCGGCCGGAGCACCGATCAACCGGGCGGTGGCGTGGGCCTCGGACATCTCGCTCATGTCGAGCCGGACCAGCGCATCGCGCGTGCCGAAGAGGACGTCGGCCAGGGCCCGCGCCAACTCGGTCTTGCCCACCCCGGTCGGTCCCAGAAAGAGGAAGCTCCCCAGAGGGCGCCGGGTGGCGAAGCCGGCGTAGTTACGCCGGACCACCTTGGCCACCTTGTCGACCACTGATGCGTGGCCCACCACCCGGGCGGACAGCTCCTCCTCCAGCCGGAGCAGGCGCGCGGCGTCGCCGGTGAGCAGCCGCTCCATGGGCATTCCGGCGATCCGGGCCACCACCTCGGCCACGTCCCGCGCTTCGACCCGGTCCCGCTTCCCCCGGGCGCACCGGGAGCCGGCCAGGTCCAGGAGCGACACCGCCTTGTCGGGGTTGTGGCGGTCGGTCAGGTAGCGGGCCGCCAACGAGGCGGCCGCCTCGATTGCCGCACGGGCGTAGCGAACGCCGTGGTGGGCCTCGTACCGCTCCACCAGCCCGGAGAGAATCTCCACCGTCTCGGCCACCGTCGGCTCGCGGACCACCACCGCCATGAAGCGCCGTTCCAGCGCCGCGTCGGCCTGCACGAAGCGGCGGAACTCGTCGTGGGTGGTCGCCCCGATGCAGGGGAACTCCCCACGAGCGAGGGCTCCCTTCAGCTCGTTGGCCGCATCCTGCGAGCCTTCCCCGGTGGCCCCGGCTCCCACCAGGGTATGGATCTCATCGAGGAAGGCCACCACCCGGCCCCCGGCCCGCCGCATCTCCTCCTTGAGACCGTTGAGGCGCTCGGAAAGCGAGCCCCGAAGCGATGTTCCGGCCAGCAGATCGGCCGTGGAGAGCTCGACGACGATCTTCCGCCCCATCTCCCCCGGTGCCTGAAGCAGCCGTTGCGCCACCCCTTCGACGACCGCGGTCTTTCCCACCCCTGGCTCGCCGACCAGGCAGGGGTTGTTGGTCCGGCGTTTCCCGAGGATGTCCAGCACCTCTTCCATCTCCCGGGCCCGTCCCACCACTGGATCGAGTGCGCCTTGCTGGGCCAGGGAAGACAGGTTCCGGCCCATCTGGGAGAGGAGGGGGAAGGTGGCCGGGTCGAGATCCCACACCGAGCTGGGAGCAGAGGGCACCACCCGGAGCAGCGGGGCCGGAGCGGGAGCGGGTGCCGGCGTCTCGGGACCGTCGTCGACCAGGGAGCGGGGCGAGCTGTCGGGCAGCAAGGCGACGGTGGTTGGCGGCCTCGGCGGGGAGGGCGCGGGACGCACCGGGGAACGGCCATCGCGGTTGCCCAGCTTTCGGGGCATGCGTCCGCTCAGGAAATAGGAGAGAGCGGTGTTGCGGACGGAAGTCAGGTCGAGCCCGGTGCCGGCCAGCAGCTCGTGACCGGCGCATCGCAATCGGGTGACAGCGATGAGGAGGTGCAGGCAGTCCGCCTCCCGCGACCCGCAGGCTCGAGCAATCTCCCGGGCCCGCTCGCGGAGTTCGCGCAAGGTCCCTTCCGGTTCGGTGGGCGCGGCCTTGACCAGTGGGAGAAGCCGGTCCTCGTCAATGCCCCGTTCTTTCAGGAGGCGCTGCCCAGGGTTGTCGACCGTGAAGAGCGCCAGAACGGCATGGGCCGTCGTGACGCGCTGAGAAACGCTCTGGGCGATGTCGTCCGCCTCGGAGAGCACCAGCGCCAAGTCGCTGCTGTCGACCATGCCCTCCTCAACTCCTACAGCCGCGGGGACAGGCGGGCAAAAAAACTGCTACAGCTCGGAAGCACCGCCCGGCCGTGGACTGGTGGCGCAGCCTCGTCGACCCGCCGGATACGGCTGGCCAGGCGGGCCTCTGGGGTGCAGGGAGTAGACGCCAAACCGTGGCAATCGCAGAGCCAAACGACCGTACAACCAGCACTCCCCGAATGACCGCGCTGACCCTCCCCAGAACGTTGGCCGATCCCATGGAAGGCGTTCCGGCCGCCGTCGAGACGCGCCGCTTCCTTTGGCCACTGCTGGTGTTGATGCTGGCAAGCGCCTTCGCCGGCGCAGCCTTTGCACTTCGATGGGATCCGGCGCCCAGCATCCTTCGGCAGCTGGAGGGCTCCGGTCAGCTCAAGGGGATGCCCGAAGCCGAGCTGACCGAGCAGATCACCACCGCCGGTCGGCTGAAGCTCCTCACCGGCATCGCCGGCGGCCTCTTCGGCAGTCCCCTGGTGGTCCTGGGGATTGCGCTGGTCCTGGCGCTGGTGGGTTGGCTGGTCGGGCGGAAGAGCCCCTTCGTGTCACTCTTCACCGTCGCGGCCGTGGGGATGATGCCGGTGGCACTGGAGCGCACCCTGTGGGGCGCGGTGGCCTTCTGGCAGCTGAGCCTGACCGAGGAACGCGCCCAGCACCTCCTTCCGGCCTCGGTGGGGGCTTTCATTCACGGCGCCGGTCCGAAGCTCATGCGCCTGCTCGATGCGCTCGATGTCTTTCATCTCTGGGCGGCCTTGCTCATCGGCATCGGCTTCGCCAGCGCCACCGGCCTGCGCCGTCGGACCGGCCTGTGGCTGGGGCTGCTCTTCTTCGTGCTGTTCGTTGCAGTGTTCGGGGTGGGCGTTCCGGGCTTGGTCGCCGTGCCTGGTTCCCCCGGTGGCCCAGGGGGTGGGCACGGGGGTGGGCCATGAACGCGCTTCTCCTCTCGGCCGTCCTGGCGGCCACTCCCATCACGCTGCAGGACGTCCGTAGCGAAGCCCGGAACAACCTCCAGGCGCTGCTGAGCGAGCTGGATCGGGTGCGGGCCAGCGAGCAGACGCGCGTCGCCCGCTCGGCGCTTCTGCCGCAGCTCCAGCTCACCTCCAGCGCCAGCCGCACCTGGACCCAGGCCGGCGATCCCCGGGTGGCGAGCAATGGGGACATCCTGGTTGGCACGGCCGGGGCGCAGAACTACTTCACGCTCGGGGCCACGCTGAATCAGCTGCTCTTCGACCTGGGGAAGTTCTCGGCGCTCCGCAATGCCGGCGAGCTGGAAGCCGCGGCCCGGGGCACGGCTCGCGAGCAAATGCTGACCTCCGAGTTCGAGGCCATCCGTCGCTTCTACGCGCTCTGGACGGCCCAGAAACAACTCTTGGTCCTGCAGGCCACCGCCGCCAAGAGCCAGGAATTTTCCGACCGAGCCCAGGCCGTCTTCGAAGCCGGCCGGGGCAACAAGGGGGACGCGCTGGCCGCCCGGGTGAATCTAGGAACCGACCGGATCGCCGCCGAGAAGCAGCGGGCGGTGGTGACCCAGGCTCAGATCGACCTGGCCTCCTGGCTGGCGCGCCCTGAATTCCAGGAGCTCGAAGCGATCGACCCGTGGCTGTCCGAGATCCCGCCGCCCGCTTCGGTCTCGCTCGAGGAGGGGATGGCACAGGCCCGCCAGAACCGCCCGCTCCTGGTCCAGTACCTCAGCCAACTCCGCGCGGCGCAGGCCAACGTCACCACCCAGGCGGCTGGCTGGGCTCCCAAGCTCACCTTCCAGCTGTCCTATTCGCGAGCGGCCGGCGAGGCCTACAAGGTCTTTGGCCACTGGGACAAATATGGTGCGCTGACCGGCGGCCTGGGGTTGACCTGGGATCTCTTCAGCGGCTTCCAGACCGATGCCCAGACCAAGCAGGTGCGCGCCCAGGAGGCACAGGCCCGGCTGAACCTGATGCAGAATGAGCGCGACGTCGAGGGCCAGGTCCGGGTGGCGCTCGAGTCTCTGGGGGCCCAGCTGCGGGCGCTCGAGGAGGCGCGCAAGAATCGCGAGGTGGCAACCCAGAACCTCGACTACGCGCAGGAGCGCTTCAAGGCGGGAGCCTCCTCGACGCTGGATGTGCGTGACGCACAGATCAAGCTGCAACAGGCCTATCAGACGCTGATCCAGACGCGTGCCGACGTGGAAGTGGCGCGGGCCGCCCTGGACAAAGCGACAGGGACCCTTGGCAATGGAGCGACGCCATGACGTGGTGGAAGGGGTTGTTCGCGGGAGTGTTGATGCTGGGGGTGCTGGGCATCACCATCGGCGGGCTGCGGGACCGTCCTCCCCCGGCAGCCGAGGTGCAGGTGGCCAAGGCGCGCAAGGGGCCCATCAGCCGGGTCATCGTCGGCGCCGGAAAGGTCGAGGCCGCCACGACGGTGAAGATCTCCTCCAACCTGAGCGGTGACCTGGTCGCCAGGGCAGTCAATCTGGGCGACAAGGTGAGCAAGGGGCAGGAGCTGGGGCGCATCGACCCGCGACCCTTCATTGCCGCGGCCAAGCAGGCCCAGGCCGGCGCCAGCACCTCCCGGGCGGACATTGCCACTGCCCAGGTGGACGTGGATCGCTACAAGCTGGAGTTCGAGCGTACCCAGGGACTTTCCAAGCGCGGCATGGCTTCCGGCGCCGAGCTGGACAAGTCCCGTGCCGACTACGACGCAGCGGTGGCTCGGCTCGGGTCTGCGCAGCAGAAGCACTCCGGACAGCTGGCCAACTACGAGCAGGCCCAGACCAACCTGTCCCGCACGACGCTCCTCTCCCCGATCGACGGTACGGTGATCGAGATCAGCCGGGAGGTCGGGGAGCGGGTCCGTGGTTCGGACTTCTCCGAGGATACGGTGATGACGGTGGCGGCGCTCAACACCATGGAGGTGAAGATCGAGGTTGGAGAGCACGAGGTGGTGCACCTCCGGAACGGACAGCGGGCCGAGCTGACCGTCGATGCCCTGGAAGGCCAGTCCTTCGAGGGGTCGGTGGTGGAGATCGCCCAGCGAGCCACCATCAAGAATCCGGGCACCGAGTCCGAAGTCACCACCTTCCCCATCAAGGTCGCTCTCGATTCGCGGCCGGCAGGCGTTCTTCCCGGGATGAGCTCGGAGGTGCGGATCACCGCCGAGACCCACAACGAGGCCATCATCGTCCCCATCCAGGCGGTCACGGTCAGGCCAGAAAAGTCGCTGCCAGATTCCCAGCCTCCGGGGGAGCCGGGGACCTCGCTGGCGGCCAAGAAGCATTCCGAGACCCTGGCCAAGGTGATCTTCGTGGTCGACAGTGAAAACAAGGCCCGCGTCCGCCGGGTCCGAACGGGCATTGCCTCGGACACCGACCTGGAAGTGCTGGAGGGCCTCAAGGAAGGTGAGCGGGTGGTGGAAGGCCCCTTCCGAACCGTGAGCAAGGAGCTCAAGGACGGCGATCCGCTGCGCGAGAACACCCCCAAAGGAGCGCCGCCACCGGCCGCGACCCGCACTGCCGTCCGCGGTTGAAGGCAACGCTCGGCCTGCCCGGGCCCCAAGAACCCCATGCTCATCAAGCTCGAGGACATCCGGCGGTACTACAAGGTCGGGACCGAGGAAGTGCACGCCCTCAACGGGGTGTCCTTCACCATGGAGAAGGGCGAGTGGGTGGCCATCGTCGGGCAGTCCGGGTCGGGCAAGAGCACCTTGATGAACGTGCTGGGCTGCCTGGACACCCCCACCGGTGGCCGCTACTGGCTCAACGACAAGGACGTGAGCCGGATGTCGGACAACGAGCTGGCCGACATCCGCAACCGCGAAATCGGCTTCATCTTCCAGACCTTTCAGCTGCTCCCCCGGGAGACGGCCCTGGGCAATGTCGAGCTGCCACTGGTCTACCGGGGTCTTCGCTCACGGGATCGAAAGGAGCGGGCCCGGGTCGCCCTGGAGGAGGTGGGGCTCTCCAACCGGGCCCACCACCGCCCCAACGAGCTGTCCGGTGGGCAGAGGCAGCGGGTGGCCATCGCCCGTGCCCTGGTGACTGAACCCTCCTTGCTCCTGGCCGACGAGCCCACCGGAAATCTCGACTCCGCCACCGGGGAGGAGATCATCCGGCTCTTCGAGCAGCTTCACCAGGCCGGGCACACGCTCTGCCTGGTCACCCACGAGCCGCTGCTGGCCGCCCGCTGTCCGCGGGCCATCCGACTCAGCGACGGACAGATCATCACCGACGGGCCAGGGCGGGAGGTTGCGCTGGAGACCCGGGCGGAGCGGGCCCGGGCCGCCGGGACGTGAGCCTTCGGGTCGATTTCGTCGAGGGCGGCCGGATTGCGCTCTTCTCCCTGGGAGCCAACCGGCTGCGCACCTGGCTCACCGTCACTGCGGTGGGCATCGGGGTGGCGACCCTTCTGGGCATCCTCAGCATCATCCAGGGGCTGAACAGCTCCTTCGCCCGGCAGCTGGCCTCGCTGGGCACGGCCACCCTGAACGTGGCTCGGCAACCGTTCATCGTCACCGGAGGCAACTGGTGGCTCTACCGAAACCGCAAGCAGATCACCCTGGCCCAGATGCAAGCCATCCAGAATCAATCGGGGCTGGCCTCGGTGGTGGTTCCGGAGGTCAGTGAGTCCTTCAAGGAGCTGACCGCCGGCGACCAGAGCGTGAGCCAGGTGGACGTGGTAGGGACGCTGGGGGAGTACCAGCGCATCCTGGGTTACGAGGTCCCGGAGGGGCGTTTCCTCAGCGATGCCGACAGTGACAACGAGCGGCAAGTCATCGTCCTCGGCTCCCAGGTGGCCGAGCAGCTCTTCCCCGGCCGCAGCGCCCTGGGAGGCTCGGTTCGACTCGACCACCGCCCTTACCGGGTGGTGGGGGTGCTGGCCAAGAAAGGGCAACTGCTGGGGCAAAGCCTGGATCTGGTCGCCCTGGTTCCCTTCAAGACCTTCCTGGCGGTGTACGGCAA
>JBKOYI010000037.1:0-10325 GCA_046725335.1 Myxococcota bacterium
GTGGCGCGAGAGGATCTCAACCACCGCGTCGAGGTGCCTGGCCAGCACCTCAACCGCGTCGGGTTGTGAACAGTCGAGCCACACATGCTGGCCAAGCGTGTTGCGAATCCGCTCGTCCGCGAAGACATCATCATGGCTAACCAGCGCCGCGTTCCGCGCATAGGCGTAGACGGCGATATCGTCGTCACTGGCACTGGCGAGCCGAGCCTGGAACGCGGTCCAAGCGTTATGCCGCTTACGACGCAGCATCCTAGCGACGCCAGCGTCCACATCGTTGTCGAGGAAGAAGCGCAGCCTAGGCGGCGTCGATCGTGGCGCGGGCGGCGGCGACATCAGCGGCGGTTAGCGACGGAAACGCCTCAAGAATTTGTTCGGTCGTGTAGCCCCGCGCGAGAAAGTCAACGACCGCCTGAACGGGGACCCGAGTGCCCTTGAAGACCGGCTTACGGCCGTGGACCTTGCGGCGCCGGACGATCTGCCCCGCGGCGGCTTCCTCGCGACGGCCAGCCCGGTTGTGGATCTCCGTGGCGATCTCGGTGAGCGGCAGCACCCTGGGAATCACGAGTTGGCCCGGCTTGCGGCCGTCCTCCCACGATCCATCGGGATGCTGGAAGTAGACGTCACCCGCATAGGTCGCATAACGCAGATCACGTAGCGGCGCGGCGTAGCCCTGGGCGTGCAGGCGGGCAACGATCTTGCCGATCTCCTGCAAGCTGATGCGCTCATGGCGGAGCATCGCCACCGCCATCAGCTCGACTAGGTCACCAAAGCCGTACAGGCGGACGGTGCTACGAGAGTTGAGCTGACGCTTGATCGATGGGGTGATGAGCCCAATCTCATCCCAGTACCGCACGCGCCGGACACTGACCCGCGCCAGACGTGCGGCGGATTCGATCGGGAGGGCGAGCAGGTCGTTGAGCACGTCGTCGATCGGCATGGCAGCGGTCACCCCCTTTGCGGGCTAGCCTCATCTAACCACGCGACCCCGTCAATCACTACCTGACGTAGGCCGGCTGTAGTTGGGGGCGGAGTCCGCCTACTCTTTCGACCCTGCTCCCGGCGCCGTGCCGGCTCGGCGGGCTCGTACGCGACGGCGGCACGCTCGAGCAGCAGCGCGGCGAGGACCCTCTCGGCCGCACGTCGAGTGCCCGCGCGGTCATTCTGACCGCGGTCAGCGCCAACGCAGCCAGCTCCCGAGGGTCACGGCGGGTTCCGTCGCGACTGCTCGGTTGTCCCAGGTTCATCTTGCGATACTCACCTACGGAACATAAGTACGAGGATCGGCAGAAATAAAACCGGCAGGAGCAGTACTCCTATCCAATACGTACAGCTCTCTGTAAACTGAGAAACTGCCCTTCTTTCCATTTCGCAGGTCCGCCCGGGCAGTTATCTCAAATGGCTTTTGCCTTTGGCTTCCATCCGGCTTGTACCCGATTGTTATATGCTGAATGTGACCATCCACGAAGACTCCCATGTCAATATACCAAGCGCAGTAACGACTTCTGGTCGTGGCAACTATACTGAAGACCTGATCTTCGCCTAGATCGAGCGGATCCGTATGAACCTTGAAGTACTCACGCCCAAGGTAGCCACGATCTCCGAAACTCTTGTCAGGGTCCACCTGCCTTGCAACCGGCACATTTTCGTCTAGGTCAAAGCCTATCTGAGTATTTTCCCGTTCGCCTTCGGATGGGCCGTAGAGAAGCGCACCGTTGAGAGGCGACCTGCAGTCCTCAATCTTGGCCCGCATGTCTGTGATAGCGACCCCGGATCGCCGCTGACCGGTGACAATTAGCTTCATGAAAGAGGTGTCCACATCGACACCTTCTCGGTCACGCATCCACTCATTGAATTCACTGACGGAGCCGGCTGCCCCTGTCAGCAACACTTCATCGTTGACGCTCAATTGCCCCAAGCCGCCATGAAGGGCCCACGTCAGACCTTGGATACTATTGTCTCGATCGAAGAACACTTTAGTTGAGACCGGAGCGGCTACGGCTCGAAACGCTTCGTCAAAGATTCTGGAGCTGACATAGCTACTAGTAAACACTGAGGTAAGTAGTGCGACGAGAACTGGTATCAGAATCTTGTTTCGGAGTCCGCGAACCATGCGCCTGCTGCCCGATTGTGACTCCTGCCGAGCAACGCGACCTGGTTGCACAGTGCCTTGCCCTGATTCTTGCGCGGCTAACCGCACCGCCTCCCGCACCTGCTGTGTCGCCGACTGCGCCTCCTGCTTCGCGGCCGCCTGCACTGCCTCCCGCACCTGCTGCGTTGCCGACTGTGCGGCTGACCGCACCGCCTCGCGCAGCTGCCGCGCGGCCGACTGCGCCTCCTGCTCCGCGGCCGCCCACACCGCGTCTCGCACCTGCTCCGTTGCCGACTGCGTTGCCGACTGCGCCTCTTGCTCCGCGCTCTCCTGCACCGTCGACTGCGATGTCGAGGAGGTCGTCGACGGCTTGTCCATTTCCTTACGCGCGACCGCCTCAGCCAGTTCGGCCTTCTTCATGCGCGAGCGGCCCTCCACGCCGAGCTGCTGCGCACGCTTTAACAGTTCCCTCTTGGTGTTCGAGTGCGCGTCCGGGTCTACCAAGGTCTGGCCCCTGGTAATGGGGCGCCCGACGGAACTCTCCACAAGTTGTGTGTGACTTGTAGCCTCAATTGGCCCCCACTAGATGGATTCCCCGACAAGCAGGACACCGGCCTTCTGCGCGCCAAAGTAACAGATGTGCCGCGAAAGTAGCAGATGTGGTGTCTCCCTATACCCGGAGGCCGACATCGCACTCCGCGACCTACCGCAGAACGATCCGGAGATCCTGAGGGGCCACGACATTTGGTATTCGGCCCGTCGAGACGCTCTTTCAAAGGGCTCACGGCGCCTCGCGCCACCGGCGTACGGCGCCAGATCAGATCGACACACGCGGGCTCCCCGTGGCCAGGGCAAGCTGCTCGTCAAGGGCAAGTGGTTAGCCCGATCGTTAGCGCAACAGCACGAGCAACGCAGGTTCGATACCCTCCCTGTCGTGCTAGCCCTACAGGGAGAGGAGATCGCGCGCATGGCGCTTGACCCGACGGCGGACCGCCCGCTCTCCCTCCAACTTGCCGATGTGCTCCGGCGCGAGATTCGCGAGGGCATCCGGCCACCCGGAAGCCAACTGCCGACCGAGAGCGAGTTTCAGGGCGAGTACAAGGTCAGCCGGACAACGGCCAGGGCAGCGCTTCAGCAGCTCGTGAACGAAGGGCTCGTGGTCACGCGGAAGGGGTACGGGTCATTCGTCCGCGAGCATCCGCCGATCCGGCGCGTGTCGTCCAACCGGCGTCATGCCACACACCGCGCCAGCGGGAAGCCCATCTTCGACACCGAGGTCGGGACGCAAGGACAGGTCCCCTCGCGGCGGATGCTCAAGGTCGGCTTGACGGAGGCCCCGCCCGACATCGCGCAATGGCTCCAGGTGGAGCCCGGAGAGCCGGTCGTGATCCGCTCTCGACTTCAGTCGATCAACGATCAACCGGCCGCGTTGTCCTCGAGCTACTACCCGCTCTGGCTCGCCAAAGGGACCCGCCTCGAACAGCCCGGCGCGTTGCCGGAGGGTCCCGACAACGCGATCGAGGACCTAGGCCACCAGTTCGTGCACGGTGTCGAGGTGCTGAAGGCTCGCATGCCGACACCGGAGGAAGCTCGCCTACTACGACTGCCTCCCGGTGTGCCGGTCGTTCGGATGCTCCACATCGACTACGACCAGGAGGACCGCACCCTCCAAGTAGCCGATGATCTGTACGTCGGTGACTGGCATGAGTTCGTGTTCGACTGGGTTGAGCCGGACCACCAAAGGGCGGACTTGTGAAGGGATGGCCGGCAGACTGGGACGCGCTCTTCAGCGGTGCCGCATGCTCGATGTGCGCTGCGGGCCGCCCTGATGAGGACGAGTACGGCGTTCGCGTTCTGGCCGGGATCTACAGCGACGCCTACCTACAGCGCGCGGCGGTCCAGCGGGGTTACACGCTGGTCATCTGGCGTGGTCGCCATGTTGCGGAACCCACAGACCTGACGGCCGAAGAAGCGTCTGGTTACTGGATGGAAGTGCTGACGGTCGCGCGAGCCCTTCAGAGGCACTACCAGCCGCTGAAGATGAACTACGAGACGCTCGGCAACAGCCTGCCGCACCTGCACACGCACCTCGTCCCGCGCTACGAGGATGACCCCGCACCTGGGCGACCCTATCCCCTGCCGACAGATACCTCGAGCCTTCCTGCGATCCCAGAACCGCAGCTCAGGCGGGATGTGGAGACGCTTCGCGCGATGGTGGATAGGGCCTCCTAACGCCTCTGGCTTTGCGAAAGGGCTCACGCGCTCTTGCGTTCGTCATCCTAGGATCCTAGGATGATCCCGCCTTCTCTCCTGTAGCTCGATGAGGAGAGGAGCGGCAAAGGCCCCGGCGGCTCGATGAGCGGTGTTCGCACCACCGCTCGCCGCCAGGGCCACGGCACCAGAGAGATTGGAGTCGCCCCGATGCAGGGCAATCGTACGCTGCCGTCCAAGAAGACGGCAGATGGCCGCACGCTGGCCGACGTGCTGGCCGCTGGCGAGTTGACGTGCTCCGTCGCACAGGTCGCCGGCTGGCTGAACGTCTCGAAACCAACCGTCATCGCCGCCGCCCGCCGCGGTGAGCTGCCCGGCCGCCAGGTCGGCAAGCAATGGCGGTTCTCCACCAAGGCCCTCGCCAAGATGTGGAGCCTTGACCAGGTGCTCGACCAGTTGGACCGGTCGAGCACGACCCTAATCGAAGTCCCCGCCGCTCTGGTTGACGCGCTGCGCCTGCGCTCCACAGGCGGTGACGCCGCGTGAGCGTGCTGCTGGACGTCCGCCTGATCGGCGCCCCTGAGGTCGCGGAGACAGCGGTGGCCCGGGTGGGCGAGCTGCTGGACGTCGACCGTCTGCACGGCCCCTACCCCTTCCGCAAGAGCCCTGACCTGGTCCGGTTCTACCTGACCGGCCGGCTCCGCCACGCTGACCCGCCGGCGCTGGCCGGCGAGGTCGAGCAGCTGGAGCTCCAGGCCGGTCGGCTGCGGGCGGCGCTGGAGCTGTTGACCGCCTGCGAGCACGGCCAGGGCCTGGACTGTCCCGCCTGTGAGCCCGTCCCTGAGCTGGTCCGCCAGGCCCTGGAGGGCGAGGCGGTGAGGTCGACATGACCACGCCTGCCACCCCTACCGATGCTGAGATCCGCCTGGTCGAGCAGTACGTGCGCTTGCTGGACTTCGTCTCCCGCTGCGCCCAGGCGATCGACACCGGCAACTGGCACTACCTGTTGGCGAAGACCGCCCAGCTCGAGGACGCCGCCGGCGGGCTGGCCCGGGTTGCCCGCCAGACCTGGGAGCAGGTCAGCGCCGGCGGGCCGCGGGCCCGTCCTGAGGTCGTGCGCGCCGAGGTCGCCTACCACGGCCGCCACTACCTGGCCGGCCGGCTGCTGCACCCCACCGAGCCCACCCCACCAGGGGGTGAGCGGCCATGACCACCAGGGCCGACCGGATCTGCTCGGTCGACGAGGACTGGGACCGCACCAACGCCTCCGACCGGGTCAGCCGCTACGGCGCCTACCTGCGCAGCCACACCGAGCTGTTCGACCCCTGGCGCGAAGCCCCCAACGGCATCACCGAGGACCCCGGCGAGTTCGCCATCGCCGCGTTGCAGGTGGCCACCGGTCCGATTATGAGCCCCGGCTACGTGTGCTGGCACCCCAGGGTGCTGGACCACCACGTCGGCTACGGCGAGGATCCCGATCCGGGCCGGCTGGTCGTGAAGGTCGCCCTGGCCACGTCCCTGCCGATGTGGCTGGGCTCGCCGTGGTGGAGCTGGACCACCTACCTGGGGCGCGACTGGTCCGAGCCCGACGACGCCAAGCACGCCGCGCTGGCCCGGCTGGAGCTGGGCTGGCCGGTCCCGGTCGCCACCCTCCCCCGCCCACAGCCGCCCGCCAGATCCGGCTACCCGAACCTGCACGACGCCAAGGCTTCCGTGCGCGCGCTGGTCGCCGAGATCAACCGGACCGCGGGGCCGGTGCTGGCCAAGCTGGAGGACGGTGGGCCCCGGTGAGCGCCTGGCTCGTCCCGGGTGGCTGGCGGCGGCGGGCGGCCTGCGCGGCGCCGGGGGTGGACCCGGAGCTGTTCTTTCCCACGCCGGGCCAGCATGGCAAGGCCGCCCGCGCCAAGCGGGTCTGCGCGCGCTGCCCGGTCCGGGCTGCCTGTCTTGCCGACGCGCTGGCCACCCCGCCAGGTGAGGACTACGGCATCCGCGGCGGACTGACCCCCAAGGAGCGCCACAGGGAACGGCTGCGGGAGCGGGTCCGATGACCGCCGCCGACCTGTGCTCCCCCGCCGGCGCGGTCAGGCCGGTGCATCGCGTGGAGTGCGCCTGCGGCTGGGTCGGCTACCGGCGCCGACCGGCCGGCCGGGACTGCCCGAGCTGCGGCGCCGACCGGCAGAAGCTGCGGCCGGTGTGGCTGGCCGGCTACGCGCCCCGGCGTGGCCGCTGCTGCTACCTGGGGCACATCTGGCCCCCGTACGGCCACGCCTCCCACTACCTGGGGAAGGCCGCGAGTTCGGGATTACTGAAGGGTCGTTGGCCTGGAACTCACGGCCCCTGCGGCCCACAGCAAGCCCTCCAAGCGCCAGTTCCTACGAACCCGCTGCCGATCTCCTGGCAGCGGGTCGCGGCCGACGGGGACGACGGGGACGAGCCCCCGGCTCGCACCCGCCGCCGCCGCGTCATCGCGGCGCCACCGCGACGGTGATCTGGATGTTGACCGGCAGGGCCGAGCGCTTGGCGAGCCGCACCCACCACTGCCCGGACTCCTCCCCATCCAGCCCCGCGAACACCGCGCGGCAGTCCACCTGCGTGCCGGTCGGCTGGCAGCCGCTCACAGCCGGCATGCCAGCCACGGGAAGGCGCCGGTCAGGCCTGCGCTCCAGCCACACCGCGACGCTGGCGGCGGCCGGCATGGCCACTAGCACCGTGAGCTGGTGGGTGGCGGTGCCGGGGACCGCGATCGGGTATGCCGCGGTGGCCGGGCCGGCTCCCAGTCGCACCCGGCGGGGGCTGTTGTTGGGCTGCACGTCGGTGCTGACCCACACCTGCACGACGCCGCTGGGTGGGGCCAGCTCCCCGGCGCGCGGGTTCTGCACGATGACAATGGCGCTGCCGGGGTGGGTCTTGGGGTGCAGCACGACCTGCTTCCAGCCCTTCCAGCCGATCTGGGATTGGACCACGGCCCGCTGGCCCGTCTGGCCCAGCACGGTGCTGGCCTGGGCGAGCGGCTGGCCGACGAGGTCAGGCAGCCGGAGCGGCCCTGGGGTCGGGGCGCTGCTGGTGGCTGGAGGGGTGGCACTCGGCGCGGGAGCCAGGAACCGGCCGGCCACGATCAGCACGGCAACTGCTGCCACAACCAGCGCAATGGTCGCCGGCCGGCTGGATGGTGCGCGCATGCTGGTCCCTGCAGGCGTGGGAATGGTGCGACCCACCAGATTGTCCCATGCCGCTGCCGCTGGTGCCTGGCGGATTCCTGCCCACGTGGTTCAGCAGCACGGTCCGCGGCGAGACTGGCACGCCCTCAGCAGGCGCTTGGGCGGGGTCGGCCTGGCGTTCGAGCGGGCCGGGCTGGAGGCGGTGGCGGATGGCGGTGGGATCGCTGTTGCCGAACAGCCGGGTGAGCTTGAGGGGGTCGCCGCGGGTGGCCTGCACCGCTCCCGGCGCGGCGGCGCTCCTCGAGTCCAGGAATCCCGGCGGGGCTGCACGGTTCTTGATGCGCGTGCAGGAATCACAACGAACGATCAGGAATCCCGCGGAGGTCCGCGAGCCTATCGCACAGGCTGTCTGAGCAGGGACAACGCGACGGCAGGGCTTTCGAACGCTCCAACGAACTCCCGGCTACTCCAACACTTCACCACCAACCTGCCCAGGCGCTGGCCTGAGCACCTGGCCGGCGGCTACGACCCGATCACCCACCGCAACCGGGGCCCCGGCTCGCGGCTGCTGGCCGCGGCGCTGCATGCCGGCTGCACCGTCGAGCTCGTCAGGGTCTGGTACGGCTCCCAGGCCCGCGCGCTGGAGCAACGGCTCAAGCAGCGCCGCAAGCCCGGCTCGCTGCGCGCCGGCGCCGCCGGCAGCCTCAAGCCCCTATGCCCGGTGTGCAATCCGGCCGGCTGGTGGCGCCGCTACCCCGACCTGCCCGACCCTGCACCGCCACCACCGCGGCGCCGATTCGTCCACGACCCGGCCGTCTGGGACGCCACCGCCGAGTGGAACCTCGCCTTCCCAGCGCTGGCCTACCCCGACCCGGCCGCCATGCTCCAGGTGGGAGGGCTGTCGTGATCGCCCGGCCGGCACCACAGCGGTACAGCAACGCCGACGTGCAGGTGCCCCTGGTGGCCCTCGGGCTGCTGGTGGCGGCCAACACCAGCAACCCGGCCAGCCCCAGCGCCGGCCACCCCGCCGGCGGCCCTCCCCCCCGCTCGGGCCTGCGGCCGCCGGCGGGCCTGACGTTCACCACCGGCGCCGGCTGCCGCCCCGCCGGCGACTACCCCTCGCCCCGCCTCGACCGCCGCGTCCGCCAGCTGCTGGTGGCGATCGCCAAGCAGCACCGCATCCGCGTGTCGTGCATCCGGACTGGCCACTCCCGCTACGTGGTGGGCACCCGCCGGGTCTCCAATCACACCGTCTGGAGGGCCGTCGACGTTGACCAGGTCGACGGCCACCCGGTCAGCCGCTCCAACGCGGCCGCACGCTCGCTGGCGTTGTGGATCGGCCGTAGCCGCGCCGGCGTCCAGCCGAGCGAGGTCGGCTCGCCGTGGGACGTCGGCCCGCGGCCCTGGTTCACCGACCCGGGCCACCAGGGGCACCTGCACGTCGGCTTCGCCGGCCCCACCCAAGGAGGTGGCCGGTGACCAAGGCTGAGGCCAGGCGGCTCGCGCGCAGCGCTCGGCGGTACGGCTACCACCAGCGCTCGGCCACTGAGGGCTACGTGTTCTGCCCGTGCTGCCCCCAGCGGGTCGCCTTCTTCAAGTTCGCGTGGGAGCGGTTCACGGCCAAGACGATGGACGCCGCGGTCATCGCCCATCTGCTCGACGACTGCGGAGGCGCCGGGTGATCCCGCGCGGCTACCCCCAGGTCCCCACCCGGGTCAAGATCGGCCTGGCGCCCTGGTTCGCGCTGGCCGTGATCGGCCTTGGCGTGCTGCACGACCACGGCGTCATCGACTTCCCCGCGGACTCGCCGCACTCCCGCCGGCCGCCGGCGGCCGCCCGCGACGCCAGCGGCCGCGCTGCGTCGGTGCCGAGCCGGACGGCCCGCGCGGAGATCCCCACCACCTACCTGTCGCTGTACCGGGCCTCGGCCAAGGCGTGCCCAGGGCTGCCGTGGGGCGTGCTGGCCGGGATCGGCAAGGTCGAGACCGACCACGGCCGCTCCCCCGCCCCGGGCGTGCGCTCGGGTGTCAACGCGTTCGGGTGCTGCGCCGGGCCGATGCAGTTCAACATCCGCAACGGCCCGCCCTCGACCTGGGACCACTACGGCCGGGGCGGCGACGTCTACGACCCGGCCGACGCGATCCCCGCGGCCGCGCGCCTGTTGTGCGCCAACGGCGCCCGCGGTGGCCGCGACCTGCGCGGCGCGATCTACGCCTACAACCACGCCGCCTGGTACGTCGGCCAGGTCCTGGCGCTGGCCCGCGCCTACCAGGCCGGAGGTGGCCGCTGATGCGCCGCCGGCTGCCGTGCTGGTCCTGCGGCCGCCCGACCCCAGCCGCCCTGCTGGTGGAGACGCACGTGCGCGCCGGCCAGAGCAACCGCGGCGGCTGGTGGCTGTCAGCCGACCGGGTCATCTGGCTGTGCCCCGGCTGTGCCGCTCCCCTGCTCAAGCCTGCCCGCCCCTACCCGCGCGAAGGAGGTGATCCCTCCCGTGTCCACGTCTGCCCAGCTCGTCCTCGCCAGCGTGATCTTCGCTGGCTTCGTGGCCGTCTTCGTGATCGGTCGGCGCCGTCGTCCCGCCGGTGTCGGCCGCCGTCAGCAGCTCGGCACCGGCTCGCTGTACCCCGACCGCGGCCGCACCGCCTGGGTCTGCGACCTCTGCGGCGACCCCAGCCCGGCCAGCAGCAGCCGGCGCGTCCTGCGCTCCTGGGCCCGCCATCACGCCACCACGCGCCACCCCGAGCACGCCCACGTGCGCTAGCCCTGCCACGCCCCGAGCGGGGGCGCCAACCCGGCCCGGCTCCCCGGACGCGCCCCCGCCCGCCAACCGCCGAAAGGACCCGCCAATGCTCCAACGCCTCGCCCGC
>JBKOYI010000071.1:0-20114 GCA_046725335.1 Myxococcota bacterium
GCCCACCAACGGCCACAATCAGGACATCGTCCCGTTTGGCAACCAGGCGGCCCTCGAGGCACTTCGGCAGAGCGAGCGGCTCCAGCTCGTCCAGGCTTCGCTGGCGCTGGGGCTCCGGCAAGCCGCCTACCTGGGAGCGCCGGCCCCAACGTCCCGGGCCGGTGCCGCCTTGCTCGCCTTCCTCTGCGAGCGCGTTCCCCCGGTGGATCCGGACAGGCCCCTCGCCGAGGACGTCCGGCGCCTCGCTACGCAGCTTCCCCGGTGGCAAACGCAGTTCTCGACGGAACCAACGGAGGAGCTGCATCCCAGAAGTCGTAGAAATTGAACCACTGGTAGGGGTACTGCCTCACCAGTGACTCCAGCCCGGCGACGTATTGCTCGACCCAGACCCGCAGCTGGGCTTCTCGAGTCTGCCCCGCGGTGAAGCTCAACTGCTGCGGCCCGCTGGCAAAGAAGCGATACGTCGCGGGGCCGACCTGCAGCGAGAACGTGGCAATCAGTGGAGCGCCGCTGACTGCTGCGAGCAGGAAGGGCCCGACGGGAAACCGCGCTTCACGACCCAGAAATGGGACGGTCACGACCTGGCCGCCGATGGGCCGATCGCCCTGCACCGCCAGCAACGTGCCCCCACGGAGTGCCCGGATCATCTCCAGCGAGGCGAGGAAGTCGCGTCCCACGTCGATGATCCGGAGCTGAGGGCCTCCCGAGCGCTTCATGAACTGGGCGATGCGGTCCCGTTCCCCCGCGTAGGCAACGATCGCCAGCCGCTCCCCGAGGTCTCCGGGGAGAAGGCCGGCGGCGAGCTCCCAGTTGCCCACGTGGGCCGTCAGGAGGATTGCCCCGTTTCCGGCGGCGGCCGCCTCGTGGATGTGGTGCAGCCCTTCCTCGGTGTATCGGAACGAGCTCTTCCCTCGGGTGCGGAACAGCGCGCGGTCCACCATCGTCCGGGCGAAGGCAAGCAGGTGGCGATACGACCGGACCATCGAGCTCAACCAGCCGGTCGGGCCCACGGCACGCTGCAGGAACTCGCGGGAAGCCGTCCTGGCCGACGGAGAAGCGAACAGGAAATACAACGTCACCGGGTAGATGACCCAGTACGCCACCGACCTGCCGAAGGCACGGGTGAGCGTCAGGAAGAACCAGTGTCCGAAGACTCCGCCGCGGCTCTGGCCGGTCCAACGTCTCGGACTCGCCCGCGCCGGAGCCCGCGCCATTTCTCCGAGGCCAAACGCCAGGAAAGCGCCAAGGACGAGCGCCGCGCCCCAGTGGGGCGCGAGATTCCGCGCCAGCAGCCATCGGTAGCCAAAGGTCGAGAGAATGGCCGGAAGGGCGCCAACCCCGGCGAGCGCGCAGGCGAGCCAGGAGAGCGCCCGGGGCCAGGTCCCGGAGAGCGCGCTGGCTCCGAGAATTCCCGCCACCGCCGCGAGGCCGCGCCAGATCGGTCCCGAGCCGCCCAGCCACGCCCATCTCCGGATCTCGAACAAGGACCAGCCCGGACGACGGGGAACCCGGAACAGCGACCGACCCAGCGGCAGCGGCAGCGGATGCCGAAGAACGGCCAGCGTGTTCAAGGCCACGATCCGCACGTTGTCGAGCACCAACCGGAAGTGCGACGTTCGGTCGGCCGTGTAGACGACCGTGATCGGCCGCGAGCGGATGGGGATGCCGCCCCAGGCCGCCCGGAGCAGCACGTCGGTCTCGAATTCGTAGCGCCGGTGTCCCGCGCCCAGCTCGCTCACTTCCTGCACCGGGTACCCGCGAAATCCGGACTGGGTGTCGGGCAGGTGCAGGCCCGTCTCGAACCAGATCCACCAGTTTGAGCAGCGCCTTCCAAACTCGCTCGAGGGCGGAGCCCCCGCAGCGAGCAGGTCCCTCACTCCGAGAACCAGCGACCCGGGTTCCTCGATCAACGCGGCTGCCAGCGCTGGGAGGTCGCTGGCCAGATGCTGCCCATCGGCATCCATCGAGATCGCATGACGGAACGCTCGCCGGTGCGCCTCGGCCAGCAGCGTCCGGAGCGCGGCTCCCTTGCCCTCGTTCTGCGAGTGCCGCAAGACCACCGCCCCGGCAGCTTCAGCTTCAGCTCCCGAACCGTCGGTCGAGCCGTCGTCGCAGACGAGCACTGTCGAGGCGTGCCGGAGGGCGGCCCGCACCACGTCTCCGACCGTGGAGACGTTGTTGAGAACGGGAACGATGACGCAGGCCCCGGCTTCGTCACAGCGTCGTCGAAGAGGTATTTCCGCCACGTCGAAGTGATGCCGAATACGTCCTCGGCCGTCAACCGGCCCCGGGTACGCCGGGACCACACTGGGTATGCTACTCGGTGCTGGTGAGGCTCAGGGAACGTTTCCTGGCGATCGGTGAGGCGCTGCGAAGCTGGCCGTCTCGCCTCGTCCACGAGCACGCTCACCCCAGTCGGCTCGGTGCAGCAGTGGCGTTCGGGTTGTGGGTTGGCTGCACACCCTTCTACGGAGTCCAGACCCTGATCGGCCTGGGTCTCGCCCCGGTCCTCAGACTCAACCGGTTGGCGGTGCTGCTCGGGCTGCAGATCTCCATCCCCCCGCTCGCTCCGTTTCTGCTCTTCGCCAACGCGCAGGTGGGGGCCATCATCCTCCGCGGCCACTGGCTTTCCTTGTCGGTCGAGACGATGCGCGCAGTTCCGAGCTCGAAGCTGTTCGCTGAGCTCCTCGGCGACCTGCTGGTCGGCGGCGCAATCGTCGGCGCGGTCCTGGCCTTGCCGGCGGGACTCCTCACGATCTACCTCGTCCGCCGAAGTCGCAGAGCACAAACCGTCGGCTGATCCCGTAGATGGCGGAGACCATCCGGGTTGGCCGGAGGATCGCGCCGCAACGGCGGCAGAGATCCAGGAGCGTCGGAGGGAGCTTGGCCCGAGCCAAGTGACCGGAGGCGCGACGCCGAGATCGGCCGCTGGGGCAAGCGAGGAACGATCAACCCGGGTGGTTTCCGCCATCAGGCCCGCATGCTACGAGTTCGGTCGGCCGCTCGACCGGCCTGCCCATGGACGCCGACGTCCTCATCATCGGAGCCGGCCCGGCCGGCAGCGTCGCGGGTTCGCTGCTCGCCCGGAAGGGCCATCGGGTCATCACCCTCGAGGCTGGCACGCTTCCCCGGTTCCAGATCGGCGAGTCGCTCTTGCCCCGGTGCAACGACATCCTCGCCGCCGCGGGACTGCTCGATGCCGTCGTCGCCCGCGGGTACCAGCCCAAGAACGCGGCCCTTTTCCTGGATCGCGAACGGCGCGAGCGCTTCTGCTTCGCCGACGTCTTCCCCGGGCAAAGGACCCAGACCTTCCAGGTGCCCCGGGACGACTTCGACCAGACCTTGTCCACCGCGGCCCGACGCCAGGGTGTGGACGTCCGCTACAACCACAAGGTTGAAGCGATCGAGCTCGCACGCGACGAGGTGTCGTTGAGCGTTCTCGATCTCGAGGCCGAGCGCCGGCTCCAGTTGAAGGCCCGCTTCGTCCTCGATTGCAGCGGCTACGGCCGGGTTCTTCCGCGCTTGCTGGGACTGGAGAAGCGTTCCGAGATCCCTCCTCGCGTCGCGCTCTTCACATGGGTCGAGGGTGACGAGCGTCCGCCCGGAGAACTGGAAGGGGACATCTGGATCTGCATTCACCCGCGCGGGGCCTGGGCCTGGATCATCCCCTTCTCCAACGGCCGCACCTCGGTGGGCCTGGTCATGCCCCAATCGGACTACGAGAGCGTCTCGGGGTGCGATCGCGACCGACTGTTTGCGCTGCTCCACGAAGACCCGAATATCCACGTCAGGCTCCGGAACGCCTCCCCGGTCCTCAAGACCGTCAAGCTGTCGGGGTGGGCTGCAGCGGTGACCAAATTTCACGGGCCCGGCTGGGCGGTCACCGGCAACGCCTCCGAGTTTCTGGACCCGGTCTTCTCTTCCGGCGTCACGCTCGCGCTGGAGTCCTCGAGCATCGCCTCAGGACTGGTCCACCGTTCGCTGTCCGGAGAGGCCGTGAACTGGGACGCCGAGTATGACGCCGCCGTGGGCCAAGCGGTGGGGGTGTTCAAGGTCTTCGTTCGGAGCTGGTACGAGGGAGATCTGCCGCGCATCCTGCTCCGTCCGAACAAGAGCCCCGGGATCAAGCAAGCCATCACCGCGGTTCTCGGTGGCTACGTGACCGACAAGAGCAATCCCTTCGTCCGTGACGCCGAGAAGACCCTGGCCGCCTTGATCAAGCTGGGTTGAGCAGCTCGCGCAGGGTCACCAGGCGCAATCCTCGGTCGTTCAAGCGGCGAAGCAGCTCGGGGAGGTTCCGGACGGTCTGCTCGCGCAAGGCGGAGCGTTCCGCGGACGAGCCGTCATGCAGGGCCAGGATGCTCCCGGACATTGCCCGGGTGCCCATTCGCTGGGCCCGCCGTGCGTCGAGGGCAAAGGCGCCGTCGCGCGCAGCCTGAGTCCAGGTGACGACCTGCAGCCCGACGGCCCGTGCGGCCCGGTGCACCACGGGATTCCGGATCCCCACTGCCGGCCGGTAGTAGCGCGGGGCCTTCGAGGTGATGCTGACGACCGCGTCCTGGCAGAGCTGTAAATCTGTGCGGAGCCGTCCGGTCTGGAAGAGGTCGCGTCCGGTCCCGTGCGAGAAGGTGTGGTTCTCCAGTCCGTGCCCGGCGCGGTGGAGAGCAGTGGCCACACCCGGGTGTCGCTCGATCCGCTGGCCGACGCAGAAGAACGTCGCGGGGGCCCTTTCCTTCGAGAGAATCTCGGCGATGCGCGCCGTGTACTCCGGATGTGGACCGTCGTCGAAGGTGAGGGCCACGGCCGCCCGATGTCCGGGGCCGCGCCATACCACCGGACCGAACAGCGTCGCCCGCGGATGGAGGACGCCCCAGGTACCTCCCACCAGTGCCGTTCCGACCAGGCCGAGCACCCCGGTGGTGACCACCGCCTCAGGGGTCATGCCGCAGGACCGTGATCGACTGACCACCCCCCAGCGCGAGCCCGTGGAGAACACAGGCCGAGTCGCCCGGGGTGGTCAGGAGGTGCCGCGCCGCCAGCACGAAGCGAACGAGACCGGCCGAGGGATGAAAGCCGACTCGCGTTGCACCCGGCTGGTCCTCCAGAACGCGCACCTCCGGGCCGAGGACGGCCCGTTCCGCACGCTCGACGTCGGCGGTCGGTGCAGCGATCGACACGAAGAGATTCCGCGCCTTCGTTGCGACGGAATCGGCGAGCCGAGGGCCCAAGCGTGCTGGCGGCGCGAAGCGGCGGGCCGAGGCGGGGTGTGAGAACAGCTCACATCGCTCGACCCTCAGCGGTCCAGGGCCCGGACCGAGCAGGACCGCGGCGGCCCCTTCTGCCGCGCGAAACACGGTACCGAAGGCCCGGTACGCCGCCTCGAGCACTGGGGTCTGCTCGTCGGCGGCCACCACCAGCACGTGCTCGACGCGGTCCAGGAGCGTCAGTCCCACCCGGAGGGCTGCTTCACCCGACAGCTCGCGTTGCGAGATCGTAAGGACCGGGCCGCGGATCCCCAGCAGAAGCGAGAGCTGCCCGGCCGGCGAGTGATGGACGGACTGGTGGAAGGCGGTCGCGCTCCCGAAGGACATGCCCCGGGACGCGACGCTCTGGAGGAAGGCCTCCGTCGCGGCCAGTCCTCCGTATCCGGTGGCGAAGACCAGGCCGAGCGACTCGGGCGGCGTCTGCCCCGCGAGGGCCTCGCGCACTGCGCTGACCACCAGGCGCTCCAGACGTGGGAGCCGCTGGACCCGCGGATCCGGGTCCACCGCGGGCGCGTCCACCACGCCCAGGCCACGCACCGTGGGAGTCACGCGGTTGCCCTCGAGAGGACCAGGGCGGTGTTGTTTCCACCGAATCCGAAGGAGTTCGAGACCACCACCGACAGCGGACGGGCGAGCCCGCCCGGTGGAACATGCCGGATGTGGATCTCCGGATCGGCTTCCTCGAGGCCCGTCGTCGCCGGGACGAAGCCGCTGGAGAGGGCGATGAGGCTCAGGACGATCTCGATGGCACCCGCCGCACCCAGGGTGTGACCGGTCAGACCCTTCGTCGAGCTGGTCAGGGGGCAGTTCGCTCCGAACACCCGCTCGAGAGCCAGTCCCTCGGCGACGTCGTTGGCCGGCGTCGCGGTCCCGTGGGCGTTGATGTAGTCCACGTCGGCGGGATGCAGCCCAGCGTCGGCCAGCGCACCCTGGATCGCCGCGACGGCACCGTCCCCCCGCGGGTGTGGGGCCGTCGCATGGTGGGCGTCGGACGCGCAGCCCCACCCGGTGATGAACCCGAGGACGGGCGCCCCGCGCTGGCGGGCCTGCTCTTCCGATTCGAGCAGCAGGAAAGCGGCCCCTTCACCCAAGGACAGGCCTCGGCGATGCCGGTCGAACGGTCGGCACGGTGCGCTCGACAGGAGCCTGAGCGCGTGGAATCCCGCGTAGGTCAGCCTTGAGAGTGAGTCCACGCCGCCGACCAGGGCCCACCCGCCACGCTGGGCCACGGTTGCCGCGCCGAAGCCGATGGCATTGGCGCTGGAGGAGCAGGCGGTGGAGAACGTGTGCTCCTCGGCGGAGAGCCCCAGGGCCCGTCCCAGCACGCCGGTCACCGTGCCCACCGGGTGGTGGAGGAGCAGTCCGCGGTCCTCGGCTCCGACACCGCCGCGGTGCTTCAAGAAATGCCGTTCGGACTCGAGGATACCGCCGGTGGTCGTCCCGAGCGCGAGCAGCCCACGGTCCTCGAACGTCCGCAAGCCCAGGGCCTGACGGGCGGCGTGCAGTGCCAGGCGGATGCACCGAGGGCCTCGGCTTCGGGAGACCAGCCCAGCGTCCACCTCGCCCACCGGGAGCGAGCCCAGGTCCTCCGGAGAAAAGAGCGTCAGGGGCCGGAGGCCCGTTCTGCCCTCTCGCATCGCTTCCAGATGAGCCGCGACTCCCGAGCCCAGGGCGGACACGATGCCCAGCCCGGTGATCGCCACGCCACGCACGGATCAGCTCCGCGCGGATCCGACGAACGCCGCCAGGGTCGAGACCGACTGGAAATGCTGCCGCGCCGAACCTTCGTCGCCGAAGCGAACCTTGTAGGTGAACTCGATCGCTGCGAGCAGCTCGAGCGCGGCCAAGGAGTCGAGCCCGAGCCGAGCCTCTGGAGAGAAGAGAGGTTCCGTGTCTCCAATGTCCTCGGGCTTGAAGTTCTCCAGCCGGAGCGTCGTGACGATGAGGTCCTTGAGCTCTTCCCGCAGCGCTCGCTGCGCGTCTGTGGTCGAGTGGTCTGTCGGATCAGAAACGTGCACGGGTCGATCTAACTGACGGCGCTAACCATTGAAAAGCACTGGGCGGTCACGAAGCCGGCCTCGTCATGGCAGAGCATCTCCACCAGGGCGGCGACCTCGGTCACCGTCGCCTCGCGCTGGAGCGGGGGGAGGGAGTCCCGTCCGGCGGGGGCCGGGGTCAGCGTGACCATGTTGAGGGTGATGCCGAACCGAGCCACCTGGCGCGCCAGGTCCTGGAGCATTCCCAGCGTCCCGGCCGAACCGAACGTGCTCATCGCCCCGGTCAGCGAGGGCGTCGATCCCGGGGGCGGGACGGACCGGACATGGACGATGCGACCGAACGCGCGGCCCTTCATCGTGGAGGTGGCGCGCTGGATCACATCGAAGGCAGCCCGTGCCCGGGAGAGTGCGTGCTCCAGCTCGACCGGTTCGCGGGAGTCACCGGGCGTCGTGTCCAGATGAACCAGGAGATCCGCGGCCAGGTCCGCCGGTGTGTCATCCGCCTCGAGGCGCGTGACTCTGTGGCCGAGCGTGGCGAGGCGCTCGGCGACTGCGCGGGGCAGGTCGCCCCTTCCGCCGAGCACCAGCGCGTCGTGTGCGGCACGTCTCACCGGCGCCCCACTCTAACAGACCGCTCTGGCCGGACGGTCGCTCGAGCCGCTGGACCGACGGTGAGAAGGGCAGAATGGCCCCCGGGACAGGAGGCTTCGATCTCCGCGCTCTCGCCGTGGGCGAGGGTGACGGCCAGGCGTTCCATCGTCGAACGCACGGAATCCGGTCCGCAATCGGTCACCGCCTCCGGATCGAATGTGAGCTTCCAGCCGACCAGGCGGGGTGCGTGGAGGTAGGACTGGGGCCGCTCGAGCAGAAACAGGGCGATCACGTCCGACTCCGAGCCAGACACGTCCATCGCGCCACAGAGACAGGCTTCAGATCGACCGGAAGTCACCGATGCGGCTCCGGTCACCAGCGCCGCCAGTCCGCTGACCTCCCCGCTGCTCACGGTGGACAGCGCACCTCGAAGGCCGAGGGCCAGCGACACCTCCCCACCCGCCGCGGTGGAGAGCGTGTAGGCGAAGAGCGATGGCGAGCCGAAGGCATCGCCGCGTTCCGCCAGGCTCTGGAGGAAGGCGAGGTCGATCTCCCTGGAGCCCGTCCGTGTCCCGAGCTTCAGGTCGACCGTGGTGGGCGGCGCGGGGACAACACGTGCGCGGCGAGTGGACACGACCCCCTGAACGAGCTGAACGAGTGCCGAGGCGCTTGCCGGAACCGGACGTCCTCGCGCAGGGACGATGGACGCTGGACGGTTCGGCCAGGGGGCCAGGCCGCGCCCACTCCCGGGGACCGGCGCCTCGTTCACCGAGACGCCCCCTGCGGTCCAGACGGCCCATGAGGTGACGGCGACCTCGGGGCTCATGTGGCGGCCGCCGGCGTTCGGAGGACCAGCGCGGCGTTGACGCCGCCAAAGCCTGCGCTGGCGACGAGGAGCCGGTTACCTTTCAGAGGGCAGGGCGCGCCGATCGCCGCGGGTAATTGCGCCAGCGGATCGAGTGCCCTCAAGTTCGTGACCGGAGGTACCGTCCCCCGCTGGAGCATAAGCGCGCAAACGGCTACGTCGAGTGCACCCCCCGCGCCAAGCGTATGGCCGAGGGAACCTTTGATCGCCGAGACGGTGACGTCCCGGCCAGAGAACAGCGCCGCAAAAGCTGCGGCCTCCATCCGGTCGTTCTGGATCGTGCCCGTTCCGTGCGCGTGATATCCGCCCACGTCCTCCACGGTCACGCCCGCGTCGGTCAGGGCGCGCCGGCTGGCGGCGAGCAGTCCGCGTCCGCCGGGCTCTGGAGCGACCTGATCATATCCGTCGGAGCTCGACCCGAAGCCCTCGATGACCGCGATGGGGCGACGCCCGTGCGTCGAGGCATGAGAGAGCGACTCCAGGACGAGGACCGCCGCGCCCTCGCCGAGAGAGAGCCCGGCGCGCTCCACGTCGAAGGGCATCGCCGGTCGCGGGGAGAGCGCTCGCAGCGCATGAAATCCTCGGTAGACGAAGGCATGAAGCGCTTCGGTCCCTCCGACCAGCACCTCGTCGCAGATGCCGTCCTCGATGAGCCCGAGCGCTTCCCCGAGAGCCACGGCACTCGAGGCGCAGGCGGCACTGGTGGCGAAGCTCGGGCCGCGGGCCTTGGCGGCGCGGGCGAGTGCGCGCGCCGGAGCGCCGAGCAGATCGTCCGACTCGAGCGAGCGGCCTAGATGCTCGAACGCACCTTTGGTCGTTCCCACCACGACTCCCCGGCGAGGGGATGGGTCCAGGTCACGTCCCGCGAGCGCCTCGGCGGCGGCGGCAAGCAAGAGCCGGGAGGCCCGATCATCGGGTCGAACCGCTCCCAGGGAGGACGCGGCACTCTCCAGCTCCTCATCGCCGGGGGCCTCGGCAGCAAGGTTGCTGCACAGCCCCTCGACGGGGAAGCGCGTGACCGGCCGGATCGCCGAGCGTCCTTCGAGAAGCGCTGCGAAGAGCCGGGAGGAGCCGAGACCATGCCCGGTGACGGTCCCGACGGAGGTGATGGCTGCAGGCACGTGATTCCCCCCTGGAATTACCCATCGCGCTGAGGATGAAGTCCAGTATTGGCCGGGGTCCTCCTGGGACAGCGTGTTACTCTTGGTCCTACCCGATGGATCTTTTGCCCGTGCTCCTCCCGGTGCTCCTCGGTCTCACCCCGGTCAAACAGACCCTGCCGGCGGACTTGACACCTCTCCGCGAGTCGCTCCAGCGCACGGTCACGCTCTCGGCGCGCTTCGAGCAGACGAAGCATCTGAAGGCGTTGCGGGATGCGCTGGTGACCACCGGCCAGCTCCACTATCGCAAGGGGGGTCGCCTCATTTGGCACACGGACCCACCCGCCGAGAGCGACCTCGTGCTCGAGGGGACGACGGCCACCCTGAAGATGGCGGGGATGTCGTCTGCTCAGGCATTCGACCTGTCGTCCGAGCCTGGCATGGGAAAGGTGTTCGAGACCCTGCGTGCGGTGCTGGAGGCCGATCTCGAGCGCCTCACTCCCCTGTTCGAGCTTCAGATCATCCGTGCCCGGCCCCTCGGGGTTTCGCTCAAGCCGCGAACTGAAACCCTGGCGCGGGTGCTGCAGGCCATCCGGCTCGACTTCGATGACCATTACCGGCTCCTCCACGTCTCCTTGAAAGAGCCCGATGGCGACCGGACGGACATCGCCTTCCGAGATCACGTCATCGAGACGGCCGGACGCTGAGATGGGTGCACGGCGCGGTCTGACAACGCTCCACGCCTGGCTGACGGCTCATTTTGCCCTCACCCTGGTCTTTTCCGGGGCCATCCTGGCCGGCGGCCTCGCGCTCGCCAGCAGAATGACCGTCGAGCAGGACATCGGGGCCATGCTCCCGGAGGGACCTGGTTCGCCGCGCGAGGCGGCACGACTCCTGGAGGAGTTCGGGGTCTTGAACGTGCTGCTCCTCGATCTGGAAATCCCAGGGGCGAGCCCGATGGAGCTCTCCAGGGCGGGGAACGATCTGGCAACCCGGCTTCGATCCTCCGGAGCGTTTTCGGAGGTCCTCACCGGTCCGACCACCGAGGAGGTCCTCGCGGTCGGCCGCGTCCTGTTTCCCCGCCGTCTCTATCTTCTCGAGGATCCAGCTTCCGCCATCGAAGGACGCCTGACGCCCTCGAAGCTGCAGGCCTCACTGGCGGGTCTGAAGGCCAAGCTCGCTGCGCCTCAGGCAATCGTCACCAAGGGGGACGTGCTGCGAGACCCACTGGGTCTGAATGACGACCTGCTCTCCAGCCTGCGCGGGGCGGCGAGTGTGCAGTCCCACGGGGGTCAGCTCCTCTCGCCTGACCAGACCCATCTGCTGCTGGTCACGGTTCCCCGGGCCCCGGCGCTCGACACCGATGCGTCCGCGGCGCTCCTGGCGCAGGTGGAGGGCGAAGGGGCGAGACTTCCGGCGGGTGCGGGAGGTCCGGCGAGGCTCCGGGCCGTAGGGGGGCCCCGGTTTGCAGCCGAGAGCGCGGCGACGGTGAAGCACGACGTCGTGGTGACGATGTTCACCTCGCTCGCGGCACTGCTGGCGATCTTCCTGGTGAGGTTCCGGAGTCTGCGACTGCTGGTCGTCACCTTCGTGACGCTCGCCTTTGGCGTCGTCGGCGGACTGGTGGCTGTCGCGCTGGTCCACGGGCGAATCCACGCCCTGACCTTCGCTTTTGGGTCGGTTCTGATCGGAATCGCGATCGACTACCCGATGTACTTGCTCAACGCGGCCTCGGTTCAGGCTGGGGCTCCCATCGAGAGAATGTCGGCGGGACTGGAGGAGAGCCGGCGCTCGCTCTGGCTCGGCTTCATCACCACCCTGATGGCGTTCGCCCTCATGCTCCTCTCGAAGTTCCCCGGGCTGCGTGAGCTGGCTCTATTCGCTGGAGCGGGCATCGCCGTCGCGTTCGCCGCCACCCTCATCCTGGTCGTGCCCATCGGCGCTCGCTGGGGGTTGCAGCACCTCTCGGCGATCCCGTCGTGGATGCTCGCGCTCGGAGCAGTGAGGCCGCCGCCGCTCCTGGCCTGGGGCACCGTGGTTGCGGTGATCGCCGTGGCCGCGGTGTCCATTCCAAAGCTGCAGTTCGACGGGGAGCTGCGCCACCTCGATGCCCAGCGGCCGGCGACGCTCGCCGAGTACGAGGAGGTCCGGAAGCGATTCGGACTGCAGGGGACCGACTCCCTGGTGGTTGCGCGTGGAGCCACCGTCGAGGACGCCCTCCGCCTGTCCGATCGGGTAGCCAGGACTCTCTTGCAAGCGCAGCAGCGCGGGGACGTCTCGCACGTGGTCAGCCTGAGCTCCTTCCTGCCTTCGCTGCAGAGCCAGGCAGCACGGCGGTCCCGTCTGGCAGACCTCGACGTTCCGGCGGCGCGGGCGACCTTGACCCGGGTGTCCGGGCAGCTCGGATTCTCGGAGGACGCATTCGACCCGTTCTGGCGCGAGGTGGAATCGCTCCGCTCCGGAGAAACCCCTCCCGTCCAAACGGAAGACCTGGCCCACACCTCCCTGGGAGCGCTGGTCAGGCGGCTGCTGCGCTGTTCCGACTCCGGCTGCATCGTTGTGACCTCGTTCGAGCCCTCCCGCCTCTCGGCGGTTGCCGAGCTGCGGCGAGAGCTCCCCCGGGAGACGGTCGTCATCGATGGAGGTGCGCTGGCAGCGGACACCGTGGCCCAGATCCCGAAGCAGCTCGCGCTGCTCAGCGGCGTCGGGCTGCTGTTGAATCTCCTGCTTCTGGTATTCGCTTACCGCTCGACCGGAGTGGCGCTCCTCGCCTGCCTTCCGGGGGCGCTCGGACTGCTGGGGACCCTCGCCATCCTGGCCCTGCTGCACATTCCTTTGAATCTGGTTTCCGCCAGCGCGCTGGTGCTGATCCTGGGCTGTGGCGTGGACTACGGGATCTTCGCCGTCCAGGGGGTGACCCGCGCACCCAGGAGCTCCGGCGTCGAGTTCACCGGTGTCCTGCTCACCTCGAGCACGGCGCTGGCCGGCTTCGGCACGCTCTCGCTCGCCTCGTACCGGGCCATCCAGTCCCTGGGAGTGGCGGTGGGGCTGGGCATCGGCATCAGTGCGGTCGTCGCGCTGTTCGTCGTTCCCAATCTGTGGAGCGGAACGAGGGCGAGAGAGGCAGCAACCGCATGAGCTGGAGGGGTTGGTGCTGCCTGTGGCTCGTGGCCGCTGCAGGATGTGCGCCCACGCCGGTGAGGCCGAGTGCCGCGCCGTCCGCCGAAGCGGCCTCGGCGAAGCTGGCCCGGCTCGTCGCCTCGGAGCCCGAGACGTTCAAGATGGTGCATCAGGTCATCGGGCGCTTCCAGGGTCATACCTACCCGATGAGTGGATATCTGCTGGGCCGAAGGGATGGTTCCTTCCGGGTTTCGGCAATGGTCGCGGTCGGTCCAAAGCTATTCGACGTGGCGAGGATCTCCGGCCACTGGGAGTCGAGGATCCACCTGCCCGAGGTCGCTGCCCGTCTCGACCCACTGGAGGTCGGCCATGCAGTCGAGCGGATCTACTTCCGGGACGCCCAGGGCCCGCTTCAGTTCGAGCAGGACGCCTGGATCACGCGTCAGTCCATCTCCGGAGATGACGTGGATGCGATCGAGGTCTGGCGCACCGCCGACGACCTCGCGGTGTTCCGGAAGCGCTTCTTTCGCAAGCAGCGCCCCGTGCTGGAGATCACCTATGACAAGCGGGAGATCATCCGTGGACAGAACATCGCCCGGCACGTCCTGCTGACCGACGTGCGAGGCTTCAGCCTCGAGTTCGCCGTCACCGACTACCAGCCCGAATACCCCGTTCCAGACGAGCGGCTGAGAGTGGCCGACTGATCAGGCGGGGAGCATTTCCGGCACAGCGCGTCCTTCCGCGGAGCGGACCCGCGCAGCAAGCGGGGCGAGCGGCAGAAACAAGAGTGACGAGAGTTTCACGATGAGCCTCCAGGAATGGCTGGGTTCCCGTGGGGCTCCGCCGCATACCCGAGCAGCGTTGCGCTGGCGAGGTGCTGGGTGACGGTTCTCACCTCACCACGCCCCTTCATCAATCCGAATCGCTGTTCCCCCACGTGGACTTCGAAGGTTACTTCGATTCCAAATCCGATGGGCGAGCGAAAACGGGCCTTGTCGATGCCGGCCAGGAAGATCTGGCGTGAAGGATGATGGAGCAAGGAGTGGTAGGCCATCGCCTGAGCGAGGCCTTCGATCAGGACGACCCCCGGAACAACGGGACGATCGGGGAAATGGCCCAGGAAAAACGATTCGTCGGCCTGAAAGGTCCGAACAGCCACCACCCGGTCCTCGCTGAGCTCGACGATCCGCTCGATAAAGAGAAAGGGGTGGCGATGCGGAAGGATCGAGGAAACGCTCGGGAACGGCCCGGGGTGTTCGCTCATGGAGTTTGGGTCACATTCCGCCGTTGACGTTGACGATTTGCCCGGTCAAACAACCCGACTCCTCACTGCAAAGGTACCGGATCACATGGGCCACTTCCGATGCGCGACCGAGCCGGCCGGCGGGAATCGCGGGGAGCAGCTTATCCAGCGCAACGCCCTGGACCATCTCGGTCTCGATGAGGCCTGGGGCCACGACGTTGACGGTGATTCCACGCGACGCCAGCTCGCGGGCGAGGGAGAGGGCTGCCGAATTCAGCGCGCCTTTGCTGGCGGCGTAAGCAACCTGGCCGGCGTTGCCGATCTGCGAGGCGACCGAGGAGACGAAGACGATTCGCCCGGTGCGGGCGCGAACCATCGCCTTGACCACCGGCCGGCCGACAGCGAGAAGCCCACCGAGGTTCGTGGCGATGACCTCGTCCCACTCCCGGTCGGAGGTGAGCGCGAAGAGAGCGTTGAGGGTGATGCCGGCATTCAGGACGAGGGCGTCGGGAGCGCCGTGCTGGTCCGTCAGGGCGACAACGGCGTCACTGGCGGCCTTCCGGTCGGCCAGATCGAAGCCGACCAGGATGGGCTCGGGTCCTCCGCGCTCGACAATCGTCGCGGCCACATGGCGGGCGGCGTCCTCGCGGACCCGGTAGTGGAGCCAGATTCGGAAGCCGGCCTCGGCGAGGGAGAGCGCCACCGACGCGCCGATCCCTCGACTCGCTCCGGTGACGAAGGCTTGTTTCACGGACCGGGGTGTTCCTCGCGAAAGTCGAGCATCTTACATGCTCGGACAGAATGAGGCGACCGCGAAGGGGTGCCGGCACATCACTGCTGGCGTCCTCGAGGGCGAACATTCGCCTTGTCAGGCGGCGGGCCATTCGAGCCGCAAGAATGTCTCGAGAGTCATATGATGCTCCTTGAGGCGCAACAGGCCCTGTGAACACCCCTCCAACGATCGAAACCAGCGCACCACGGACTACATTCATGAAGCAGCTTCTGTGTGCCGTAGTGCTGATCACCGGAACCGGCGTCTTCGCTGACGACACGATGAAGACGGCGGGCGATAAGATCGACAAGGCGGCTGGTGCCACCAAGGAGACCGTGGAGAAGGCGGCTATCGAAATCGGGAACGCAAGCAAAAAGGCGGCGAGCGACGTCTCCAGCGCGGCCAAGAAAGTCGCCTCGGGCACTGCCGACACGACCAAGAAGGCCGCCTCGAAGACCGCGGATGCGACCAAGAAGGCTGCTTCGAAGACCGCGGATGCGACCAAGAATGCCGCCTCGAAGACCGCGGATGCGACCAAGGAGGCCGCCTCGAAGACCGCGGACGGTGCGAAGAAGGCGGAGAGCGACGCGGCTCACCCCAAGTAAACTGCGGCGGCGACCCGCCGCGAGGGGCAGACGCCCGAGCAGGTAGGTCACCGAGGCTACGTGCCGACTCGGGCCCAAAACGGGCGTGCGCAGCAGCGCGAGATCGAACTCGCAACGTTCGTCAACCCGCCGGCGCGCGGCTTCTCGTTCAGCTTGGTCTGGTCGCCTCGACCTGGGGCGAGGTTCGTTCGAGCTGAGGGTGGCCGGCGAGCAGTCGCGCCATCACCGGGCCACTCAAGAGCGAGGTGACCAGCGCCATCACCACCAAGGCCACGAACAGGCGCTCGTCGATGAGGTGCTGTTCCAGCGCGACCGAGGCGAGAATGATTTCCATCGCGCCGCGGGCGTTCATCCCGAAGCCGACCGCCCAGGATGGTCGCCAGGCGATGCCACCTAGTCGGGCGCCGAGGGTGGCTCCGATGATCTTACCAAGGCAGGCGATGACGAGAATGAGTGCCACCAAGCCCAAGTCGAAGTTGGAAGCGAAGTCGGTCTTGAGACCGAGCGAGACGAAGTAGATCGGCGCGAAAATGCCGAGTGCGAATTGATGTACCGGCTCGGTCGAAGCGTCAGGCTCGTCGTCGTCGTGGGTAAGCGCCAAGCCGACCAAGAATGCACCGACGATCGCGTGAACCCCCATCCACTCCGCGGCGGCGGCGGCGAGGAGCCACAACAGCGTGGCGACGCCGATTCGGGCCCCGACCCGCTGAGCGGGGATGCGGGCTCGCACTTGGCGAACGATGAAGCGACCTAGGGTGAGCACGAGCGCCGCGAAGCCGAGTATCGGCAGGATGCTCGCCCACGGCGGAAATCGCGATGCAGCGTGAGGGGTGAAGCTGCCGAGGATTGCCGCGAAGAGTGACCAGCCGACCAAGTCGTCGAGTGTGGCCGAGCTGAGCACCAATGCGCCGAGCTCACGACGCGCGAGCCCAAGATCGAAGAGGACGCGGGCGATCACCGGGAGCGCTGAGATCGAGAGCGCGGTGCCGATGAAGAGCGCGGCGCCCGAGGTCGGGAGCTCGATGTGAGCGGCCCAGCGCTCCGGAGCGGCAACCACCATCAAGAAACCGAGCCCGAACGGAATGGCGATGCCGAGACCGCTCGTCCAGAGCACGCTCCGCCCGAGTCGGCGCAGCGCGGGAAGGTTCATCTGCTGACCTGCGGTGAAGAGGAAGAAGAGAAGGCCGAGCTGAATGAAGGCGTCGCGGCCGATCGCAACTGTCCCGGTGGTCGGGTAGAGCTTGGCGAAGGGTAATGGGATGAAGCGGCGAATCAAGGTCGGGCCGAGCACGACGCCGCCGATGAGCTCACCGAGCACGAGTGGAAGATGAAAGTGTCGCGCTAAGGCTCCGAAGATGAGCCCGGTCGCGAGCAGCATCGAGAGCGACAACGCGAGGGCAATCGTGTCTTCTTGGGTCATCTGGGGACCGCTCGACAACACAAGCGCGGTCACAATTCCACGCAAATCTCACAAGTCGAACATCGAGGGTGGCGCGCAGCCAGGCCAGCCCTGAGTCCGCCAGCGCAATCCTTGGCAGGACCCTCGACGCAATCGGGCTTCTCCCACTCGGAGGGCCCTCCCTCTCAGAGGATCACCGGGCGGCAGTCGGGTTGCGGGGCCGCGCCGCCTTCGAGGGCCCATGGGGGGTCTTGCGTTTTCGCTGGCAGCTCACAGATCTTCATCCGGGGAACCGCATGACCCCGTGCACGAAGATCGCTGCCCTGCTGGCCTACGCCGTCGCCCTCATTCTCCCAGGCAACGCCAGCGCTCAGCCTTCCGACGACGAGCAGCCGGTGACGTTCATCCTCGATCTCTCCTCGGGCTACGCGACCCCGCTCGGTTCGCCAGACAGTGGGGCGCCCGATGCCGTCAGGGACGTGTTGAAGGGACTGGTTCCTGTGCAAGGCGAGGCCGGAGTGATGCTGGCCTCGCATTGGCGGGTCCTGGCTTACGGCGCGGTCGGATTCCTGGTGCGCTCGAACTCGTGCCGCAGTCAGACCGTGGCGTGCGGCGGTTCGTCCGTACACGTGGGCGGGAAGGTCGCCTACTCCGGTCGCGGTCCCGGCCGATGGGATCTGCTGGTGGGCCTTGGCCTGGGGTGGCAACGCCTGCGGCTCTCCACCCAGACCGACACCACCATCACGGACTCTACCGCCACCGGCGTGGAAGGTGTGCTGGAACTGGCGGCGCTCTACCCGATCGCTTCGAGCTTCGCGCTCGGACCGTTCCTGGGCGCCACTCTTGCTTCCTCTCCCGGCTGGATGAGCGTCATCGACGGGCAAACGAGCCAGCAATCCGTGAGTCATCAGTACGGTTGGCTGAGCTTCGGGCTCAAGATTGAGATTCGGCTCTGGGCCAAAGCCGACTAATTGTCAGATCCTGAGACGGGTGCGTCGAGGCTCTCCAACCTTGAATACAGTCTCCGCCTCGTAATGCCCAACAGACGCGCAGCGGCACTCTTGTTCCCGCCGGCCCGGGCCAGCGCGGCATGCAACAGCTCGCGTTCGAACGCGTCCAGATTGAACCCCTCGACGAGCAGCTCACCGGCCACATTGCGCGCCCGCGGACCCGCGGTTGCCCCCAGGTGCTCCGCCTGAATCACGCCCTCCCCTGCGAGAATGATGGCCCGCTCCAGGGCATTCTCCAGCTCGCGCACGTTCCCTGGCCAGGGGTGTGACAAGAGACGCGCTTCCGCCTCGGAGCTGAGCTTTTCCGGAGGGAGCCCGCGACTGGCCAGGAACCGGTGGGCCAGCGGCAGGATGTCCTCCCGCCGCTCGCGCAGCGGTGGAACGACAATGCTGAACACGTTGAGCCGATAATAGAAATCCTCCCGGAACGCCCCGGAGGCCACCGCAGCATCGAGGTCGCGGTTCGTCGCCGCGATCACCCGAACGTTCGCCGGCCGGGTCGTCGTGGATCCGAGCGGGACGTAGGTTCGATCCTGCAGGAACCGCAGCAGCTTGACCTGCGTCGACGGCGTCACGTCTCCAATCTCGTCGAGAAACAGCGTCCCGTCCTCGGCCGCGGACAGATGCCCAGCTTTGCGCTGCTGCGCCCCGGTGAACGCACCCTTCTCGTGTCCGAAGAGCTCCGCTTCGAGCAAGGTCTCCGGCAAGGCCGCACAGTGCACCTCGACCAGCGGGCCTCCGGAGACCGCGCTCTCGTAATGGATGCGGCGCGCCACCTGGCTCTTGCCCGTCCCGCTCTCTCCCAGGAGCAACACCGTCGTCGAGGTCGGCGCGACCTTCCGAGCCGCAGCCAGCACCTCCTTCATCTGGGGGCTCTCGCCGACCAGCGCCGGAGTCAGCCGGTCCACCAGTTGCTCGGACCGGCGCGTCACCATCCGCTGCTCACAGAGCCGCCGGACTCGGAGGCGAAGCTCATCCATGGCGAACGGCTTGGTCAGGTAGTCCGCCGCGCCTGCCTTCATCGCCTCCACCGCGTTCTCGGTGGTGGCATGGCCCGTCATCAGAATCACCGCCGGCGCCGGAGACATCCGAAGCGACTCGGCCAGCACCCCCATTCCATCCACCTCCGGCATCCGGAGGTCCGTCACCACCACATCCGCCCCCGATTCGCGGAGCGCGGCGATGGCCTCCCGTCCCCCGCCCACCCGGTGGACGTCATGCCCGTCCAGCGACAGCATCTCGGCCACCAGCCGCCCGAGCTTGGGCTCGTCGTCTGCCACCACGATTCGCCCCATCAGCGCTCCTCCTTCTTCGTCTTCTTCTTCTTACGCGGCTTCGTCCCCCGCACCGGGGGGACGCGTGTGGACGCGCCGCCGGCGGGAGGACTGGGCTCGGGCAGATCGATGTGAAAGCACGTCCCTTGGCCTTCGCCACTCACCAGCGTCAGCGTACCTCCGTGCCGTTCGACGATGCGGCGACTCACCACCAGCCCGATTCCGGTGCCCGTCGGTTTGGTGGTCACGAACGGCTCGAACAGCCGCTCACGGACGTCGGCGGGGATTCCCGGCCCATCATCGGTGATTTCCAGCTGCACACGCCCTCCCACATCCGAACCCCGGAGCTGCACGTGCCGCGCTCCCGCCTGCGCCGCATTGGTCAACAGATTGAGCAGCACCTGTCGCAGCCTCCGCCCGTCGCCCACCGTGTGGAGTCCCGAAGGCACGGAGACGTCGACCACCAGCCCGTTGGCTCGCCCAGCCCGGGCTGCCTGCTCGAGCAACGCGCCCACCTCCAGCGCTCCCCCGACCAACGGCCGGTCCGCAGACAGATCCAGGAAATCGTCGGTCAGCTGTCGCAGACGGTCCACCTCCCCGAGCACATCCTCCATGGCCTCTTTGTCCCGCGCCTCGAGCCGACCTCGATCCCGTTCCCGCATCAGCTCGATGGTTCCGCTGATGACGCTCAAGGGGTTCCGGATTTCATGGGCCACCATGGCCCCGAGCCGCGCAATGGCCTCTCCCTGCGCCGCCCGGGTGACCAGTGCCTGCCGGCGCCGCTCCGCTCTGGCCCATCCCCAGGTCAGCAGGGCAATGGCCAGCGCGGCAAGACCCGAGAGCGCCCAGGCCAGGAGCAGGGCCCGATCGAGGT
>JBKOYI010000065.1:0-12507 GCA_046725335.1 Myxococcota bacterium
GCGCACGCACTGGATCCCGTCCGCGAGGGACATAGGACCGCCGAGCTTCCTGCTCCTCGCCAAGCAGGCGGCACTAGAGGAACGTTTCTTGCCCTGACCGCGGTTCTCCTCGGCCAGGCAATCCAGGTCTCGAATGGGAACGGGGTCCCTGGGGCTTGGCTTCCGCTCACGGCAGCCTGTCTGACCGCCGCACTGGCCGCTCTGGCCCCGGGGCTGCCGTTTCTCGAACGGCTGGGGGACCGAGTGCCCACGGTCGTACTCGGGGTGGGCCTGGCCATTCAATTCTCACAGCTCGTCACCACCCAGCCCGCCGCCTACGTCCGGCCCATCCCCGGCTTCCGCGAGTTCTTCGCCGTCCTTGCCGCGGCCGCCGTCGTCTCCGGAGCAGCCCTCGCCCCCCGACCCGTGCTGGGGCGGCTCCATCTGCCCATTCTGGTGGTCCTGTTCGGCATCGCCGCGACATGGCTGCTCCGAGCGACCCATCCACCAGCCATCGACGTCTTTATCTTCCAGCAGCAGTCGAGCCAGGCACTGCTGCACGGTCAGAACCCGTACGCCCTCACCTTCCCCAACATCTACGGCTACACCACGTTCTACGGTCCTGCCGTCGCCGACAACCGCACGCTGCACTTCGGCTTCCCCTACCCGCCGCTCTCGCTGCTGCTCGCCCTTCCCGGCTGGTTGCTGGCAGGAGACCACCGCGTCGCTCAGGCCGTCGCCTGTGGAGTGGTCGCAGCCTCCTTCGCGGCCCTCGGTCCAGGCCGGCTTCCGGTTCTCGCCGCCGCCACGCTCCTCTTCACCCCCCGGATATTCTTCGTTCTGGAGGAGAGCTGGACCGAGCCCTTCGGCCTGGCCCTCTTTGCGCTGCTGCTGGTCGCTGCAGCGAGACGCCCACGGCTCCTTCCGGTCTTCCTCGGGCTCTTCCTCGCCTGGAAGCAGTACAGCATCTTCCTGCTCCCCCTCGTCGCGATCTTGCTCCCGCGCCCATTCCGCTGGCGGACCTACGCCCGCTGCGTCCTTCCCGCCCTCGGGCTCGCCGCGGCGATCACCTTGCCGTTCTTCCTCTGGAATCCGTCCGCATTCTGGCGCAGCGTGGTCTGGCTTCAGACGGTCCAGCCATTCCGGACCGACGCCCTCGACTTCCCGGCCTGGTGGGTGGCTCAGGGCCACCCGCCGTTCGACGTGATTCCGCTCGTGCTCGGGGTGACGGCGCTGGCAACGGTGCTGGTCTTGGCCCGCCGGGAGCACGGAATCGCAGCCTTCGCCGCAGGAGCGACCTTCGTCTACGCGGTCTTCTTCGCCTTCAGCAAGCAGTCGTTCTGCAACTACCACTGGTTCGTGGTCGGGCTCGCCGCCTGTGGAGTGGCAGCCAGTGCCCGAGGCCTGGCCCCTCGGGAGCCTTCCCCGGTCTGAGCCTCAGCGTTCGGACGGGCTCCAGAGCTCCAGGATCCCCTTTTCACGCTGAAGCACCAGATCGACCGGCCCATCGCCCCAGACTGCTCGGACCTCAGAGAGCGTTCGCGACCCTTCCTCCACCGACCGAAGCCGCTCCAAGGTGCGCTCCACGGCGGCCCGCTGGTCCGGCGGCAACTGATCCTTCGCCGCTGACAGCTCCTCCAGTGCCTGGGCCATCTCTCGGCCTCCCGAGCCGGCCCGGGCCAGCGCCACCTCGGCCGTGAGCGATTCCAGGGCCTGCACCTCGGCAGCCGTGAGCCCGGCGTCGGCGCGCAAGGCGTGTTCCCGCTCCGCCTGCCGCTTCAGCCTGGCGTAGGCCTCCTCCAGGGCCCGCGCTCCCCCATCCACGGCCCGGGAGGCTCTCCGCAGCTCCGCGGTCGAGGGTGGCTGGCCCGCCCGCAGAGCCCGTTCGTACCCGAGGAAGGCATCCAGCTTGGCCAGTGAGAACTCCACCCCAGCGTCCCGAACCGACGCCGCAGTCTCCCGTCGGGGTCCAGCATCCGCCCCCGACGGCACCGGATGGGACCGGCAGGCCATCGCCACCAGCAAGACGGGGACCCAGCGTCGCATCGACTGTCTTCTGCCACACCCCTTTGACCCTGTCGGGTGGGCTCGTGTACGACAGTCACCCGCTCGCTGCCACACGAGTGAAGGCGTCGGGGAGGATGCGCTTGAAGGTATTCCTGGTGCGGCACGGACATGCCGATTCCGACATTCCAGACGGGCTCGATGACGCCGCCCGGGCACTGACGCACAAGGCCCGCGAAGCCGTCTTCGAGCACTTCGCCGGGCTCCGCCAGCGGATGAGAGGGGTGGACCGGGTGCTCACCAGTCCCCTCGTCAGGACCGTTCAGACGGCGCAGATCCTCGCCATCGCTCAGGGGCTCGAGGTGCCGCTCAAGGCCCACCGGAGCCTCTTGCCGGAGATGCCCGTCGGGAGCCAGGAGAAGCTGCTCTCGGCCCATCTGGACGAAACCTTGGTCCTGGTGGGACACAACCCGTCCATACCGGCCATGGCAGCGCACCTGATGCGCCTGGCCTCGTTGCCGCGCAAGGTGAGCCCGGGCACGGTCGTGGGACTGGAGCTGGATTCGCTGGAGGAGCCAGCCCAGCTGCTCTTCTTTGCGCCACCGGGAGAGGCGGTGGTGGAGGATCTCGAGTCGTGATGGACGAGGCTCGCTACAACGGCCTCATCGCCGGCGTCTGGAAGCGGATCCTGGCGGCGGTGGATCAGATCGACCCCGACGTGCTCGACGCCGTGGCCACCGGAGACATGGTCACCTTGACTGCCTCGAGCGGGGAAAAGGTGGTCGTCAACACCCAGCGAGCAGTGCGGCAGATCTGGGTCGCCGGCAAGAGCCGGGGCATCCATTTCTCCCTCGCCGACGATGGTCGCTGGATGGACGACAAAGGGAAGGGGATGGAGCTCTACGGCTGGGTCTCGGAGTGCGTGCAGGCCGTCACCGGCGAGCCGCTCCGTTACGGGTAACCGCGTTGCGGACCGGCGAAGTGGCCAATGAACATGTGCGGACCACTGAGTTCGATGGGCCGTGACGCTCGAATTCCCCTCCACTGCACTCAAGCAATGAACAACCGGCTCCGCCTCCGCGGGCCGCTCTCCGGCGTCCCCGGACCGGCGACCACGGTTCGACCCCCTCCCTCCCCTCGGGCCTGGGCCAGCGCATCCGTGGCCGCGCGATAGAGCGTCCCGAAGCTCAGCTCGCCGACCTTCTCGCCCGGGATGTGGACCGCCACCCCGGCCGAGGCGGTGAGGAACGTCCGCTCCAGGGCGGTGATCTTCTCCCGCAGCCGCTCGGCCACGGCCAGCGCGCCTTCGGCTGGAGTGTGCGGCAAGAACACCACCCAGCTCCCCGGATGAAACGCCGAGACCAGGTCCGTTTCCCGCAGGTTCCGAGCCAGCACCTCCTGCGCTGAAGCCAGCAGCCGCGGGACGTCGGTGGTTTCCAGATCCGGAATGCCCGAGGCGAACGCGTCGTAGGCCACCACGATGAAGGCCACCGGATACCGGTACCGGCGTGAACGCTTCACCTCCCGGCCCAGCAGAGCGCGAAAGGCACCGAAATCGGGCGTCTGGGCCGGGCCGCCGTGCAGCTCCGGTGCAGGGGCTTCCTCCGCCGTTCCTGGCCCGGCGGGACCCATCTGCTCGTCTTCCTCGGGGAGGGTCGGCGCCGACCGGGGCAACATCCGGGCCTTTCCGCGAAGCTCGACCAGGGTCAGCACGTTCCGGACACAGGACAGCACCGTGCCCTGCTTCAGAGGCCCCTGCAGACAAGCCTCGGCCCCTGCCCGCAGCGCTCGGCCGTCCGGATCGCCCTCGTCTGGCGCGTACACCAGGATGATCGGGAAATCTGGATCCCGGGCCTTCAGGGCGGCGCACAGGCCTTCGGCGTCGAAACGCCCCGACTCGGAGGCGATGAGCAGGTCGGCGGCGAAGCTGGTCACCGCTTCCAGCGCCTCGTCTTCGTCCCGCGCCGCGCGCACCTCATGCGTGCCCTCCAGGAATCCCCGGAGCGCGGAGGCCACCGCTGGGCTCGCATCGGCGACGACGATCCGGCTCAGACCTCCATCACCTCTTTCTCTTTCTTCTGGATGATCTGCTCCACCGAGGAGACGCCGGCGTCGGTCTCCTTCTGGACTCGCTCACTGGAGCGCTTGTTCTCGTCCTCGGTGATCTTCTTCTCCTTCAGCAAGGCCTTGAGCCGCTCGTTGGCATCGCGCCGTTCGTTGCGGATGGCCACCTTGTGCTCCTCGCCCTTGCTCTTCACCTGCTTGGCGATGTCCTTGCGCCGCTCCTCGGTCAGCGG
The DNA here is from genome assembly GCA_046725335.1 of Myxococcota bacterium. Classification (GTDB taxonomy): domain Bacteria; phylum Myxococcota; class Myxococcia; order Myxococcales; family Myxococcaceae; genus RPRB01. Next base: position 4,281 of record JBKOYI010000065.1, read on the forward strand.
CGGGATGGGCAGGCGGATCAGCTCCCCGTCGTTCATCGGGGTCAGTCCCAGGTTCGCCTCCCGGAGGGCCTTCTCCACGTCCTTGAGGAGCCCCTTCTCCCAGGGCTTGACGGTGATGAGCCGCGCCTCAGGCACGGCCAGGCTGGCCACCCCGGTCAGCGGGGTTGGGGTTCCGTAGTAGCTGACCTTGATGCCTTCCAGCAGGCTCAGCGAAGCCCGGCCGGTCCGGATCTTGGAGAGCTCCTTCTTGAGATCCTCCAGGGTCCGGTCGATGCCCGCCTTGAGCTCCTTCACCACGTCGTCCGTCACCGCCATCGTCAGTCTCCTTGGGGCCCGGAGGCCCAGACCGTCTCAGACGCGCCCACCAGCGTCCCCAGGTCTCCTGAACCGGTGACCGCCCGCCAGATGTTCCCCTGCACCGTCAGGTCAAACACGACGATGGGGAGCTTATTTTCCATGCACAGGGAGATGGCCGTCGAATCCATGACGTTCAGGTTCCGGTTGAGCACGTCCATGTAAGTCAGCGATCGGTAGCGCCGGGCCGCTGGGTCCTTCTTGGGGTCAGCGCTGTACACCCCATCGACCTTGGTGGCCTTGAAGATGACCTCGGCGCCGATCTCCATGGCCCGCAGCGAAGCGGCGGTGTCGGTGGTGAAGAAGGGGTTGCCGGTCCCGGCGGCGAAGATGACCACCCGCCCCTTTTCCAGATGCCGGACCGCGCGTCGGCGGATGTAGGGCTCGGCCACCTGTTCCATCTTGATGGCCGATTGCACCCGAGTGAAGACGCCGTGCTTCTCCAGAGCGTCCTGGAGGGCCATGGCGTTGATGACCGTGGCCAGCATCCCCATGTAGTCGGCGCTGGAGCGGTCCATCCCCTCAGTGCTGGCCGAGACTCCACGGAAGATGTTTCCGCCCCCGATCACGATCGCCAGCTGCACCCCCGCTCGGACGACCTCCTGAATCTCCGAGGAGATGCGGATCAGGGTGGGCGGGTGGATGCCGTACTTCCCGTCCCCCATGAGCGCCTCGCCCGAGAGCTTGAGCAGGACGCGGCGGAAGCGGAGCTCGACGGGCGCGGACACTTTCGAGCCTTGCTTCTACCCTCCCAGGGGGCGGAGCGGCAATGAACGACTACGCCCTGGTGGGTGGCTCCGTTCAGCCCTGGCCCAGGGTCTTGGCCACCTCGGCGGCCAGGTCTTCCTTCTTCTTCTCGATGCCTTCGCCCACCTGGTAGCGGGTGAAGCGGCGGATGGTGACGTTCTCGCCCATCTTGGCCACCGCCTCGGTGACGACCTGGCCGACGGTCTTCTTGTCGTCCTTCACGAAGGGCTGGTCGAGGAGGCAGACCGTCTCGAAGAACTTTTCCATCTTCCCGGAGAGGATCTTTTCCAGCATGGCTTCGGGTTTCTTCTGCTCCCGGAGCTTGACCCGCTCGATCTCCTTCTCCTTCTCCAGCACCTCGGCAGGCACATCCTCGCGACGGACGTAGCTGGGGTTGGCGGCGGCGATGTGGAGGGCAATGTCCCGTACCAGGAGCTGGAAGTCCTCGTTGCGGGCCACGAAGTCAGTCTCGCAGTTGACCTCCACCAGGACGCCGATCTTCCCGTTGTGGACGTAGGCGCCCAACAGCCCCTCGGCGGCGATGCGCCCGGCCTTCTTGGCCGCCCCGGTGATGCCCTTCTTGCGGAGCCATTCCTCGGCCTTGGCGAAGTCGCCGGCGTTCTCGGCCAGGGCCTTCTTGCAGTCCATCATCCCCGCTCCGGTCTTCTCCCGGAGCTCCTTCACCATCGCGGCAGACACATCGGCCATCGTCGTCACTCCACATGAGACCGGAGGCTCCGGGTCTCCCCGTGGCGTCCAGTCAATCGTCTCGGTCCATTCCCAGGCGGAGGCCAGCCTCGCCCCTGCTCAGGGCCGGCAGCCGGCGTGGCCGCCCCGCGCCCCCGCCTTCCGGGTCTACTCGGTGGGCTGGGCCTCGCCCTCGGCAGAGGGCTCGGAGGCCTCGGGAGGAGGCTCGGCCGGGACCGCCGTGGGATGGCCCTTGATCTCCACCGTGGGGCCACGGCGCTCGCCGATGGGAGCGATGCCCTGAGGACCGCGGCGCTGGTCGGGTCGGCGCCCGAAGCGGCGCTCCTCGCGCTCCCGAGGCCGCTCGGCTTGCTGGCTGTCTTGCTCGTCCCGCTCACTGGCACCGGAGGCGCGATAGCGGGCGGTCCCCTCCAGAGAGGCGTCGGCGATCTTGGAGGTGAAGAGCTTGATGGAGCGGATGGCGTCGTCATTGCCGGGAATGACGAAGTCGATGCCGTCGGGGTCGCAGTTGGTGTCCACCACCCCGATGACCGGGATGCCCAGCCGGCTCGCCTCGTGGACCGCGATGTGTTCCTTCTTCGGGTCGATGACGAAGACGCAGCCTGGAAGCCGGGACATGTCCTTCACCCCGCCCAGGTTGCGCTCCAGCTTCTCCCGCTCCCGCTCCAGCGAAGCCACTTCCTTCTTGGGCAGGCGTTCGAACGTGCCGTCCCCGGCCATTTTCTCCAGCGTCTTCAGCCGATCGATCCCCTGCTTGATGGTCCGGAAGTTGGTCAGGGTGCCACCGAGCCAGCGGCTGGTGACGAAGAACTGGCCGCTGCGGAGCGCCTCTTCGCGAATGACGTCCTGGGCCTGCTTCTTGGTGCCCACGAAGAGCACGCTCGAGCCTCGGGCGGTGACGTCGGCCACGAAGCGGAAGGCGGCTCGGGCCAGCGCCACCGTCTTCTGCAGGTCGATGATGTAGATGCCGTTGCGGGCGCCGAAGATGTACGGCTTCATCTTCGGGTTCCAGCGCTTGGTCTGGTGGCCGAAATGCACTCCGGCCTCCAGGAGCTGCTTCATGGTGATGCCGCCCGGCGGCGCCATGGCCGCCTGGGCTTGTGTCTCTGCGTTCTCTTGGGTGTCCATCAGGGTCCTTGGGTTGGTTTCCGCCACGCGCCGTCAACGGGCGACCCCACCCCGGAAGCGAACGACTGCCGCTGCCCCGGAGCACCTGGGACCGACCTCGAGCACGTGTGTGAGGTGGCGACTGAAAACTGAGTAACTCCCCGGAATGCGGACCGCATAGCGGCCCTCTTCCGGGGGACGAGGCTCCTACCACCCGCGCTCAGCCAGAGGCAAGCGCAGGGGTGGTGGGTTGCTGCGGCCTTCGCTCAGCCGCAGCCGGCGAGACCCGCAGGGACGTTGCTGGCCAGGACAAGGACCGCCGCGAGCGTAAGGATCGGGTGACACGAAACGACGCGAAGCAATCTGTTGAGCGTTGCCATTTGTGGACCCCTCTCGGATGGAACTCTGTCGTTCTACGGGTGCTGCAGTAGTTCAGCGGACGACAGACAACCACCTCTTGAGGTCAAAGGCAACCCTTGTGTGCTTCTCTGCTGACCGGGGCCACCAAGTAGGGCTCGGTAGGGAGCAGACTCTCCTTGGTGGGATTTGTCGGACGAGTGCCCTGGCTGATCTAACAGCCCAGGATTACTGGGCTTTTGGAAGCTTGGTCACGCTCGCCAGCTGAGCCGGCGGTGGGCCGACGACCCGATTCCGGCCACTCCGCTTCGCCTCATAGAGTCGCTCGTCCGCCTTCTCTAGGACGGCGTCGAAGGTCGCCCCGTCGGTGGGCCAGCTCGCCACGCCGGCGCTGATGGTGAGGCGATACGTCGCCGACCCGACCGGAATCGCGACCTGACTCAGTTCCAAGCGGAGAGTTTCTACTCGGCGCGTCGCTAGGTCGACGTCCATCCGAGGGAACGCCACCACGAACTCCTCACCCCCGAAGCGAGCGACGAGATCGGTGGTGCGAACGGACGTTCGGAGGCAAGTGGCGAGCAGCTGCAGCGCGCGATCTCCGGCGAGATGGCCAAACTTGTCGTTGAACTGCTTGAACTCGTCGAGATCGAAAAGCGCGACGCTGAGCGTGCCGTGCCGGGGAGCGGCTCGAAGGAGTTCCTCGTCAATCCGTTCCAGGAATGGTCGGCGTTGCGACAACCCAGTGAGATGGTCGGTGCCGATGAGCAATCGCAGGTGCCTTGCCCATTGCGCGACCGTACTGGCCGTGACGCCAGACGCAGCAAACAGCAGCATGCGGTTCACACTCACCTTTGGGTCGTACTGACCAAAACTCGGGCTGCTGAGTGTGGTGAGGTCCCAGTGCGCCGCGATGTAGGCCGTCAGACCGAGATACTCCCCGAGTGCCAACAGCGTCGTGAAGGCGCAGAGCCGCCAGTCATAGCGCAGGACCGCGCTGATCAACGTGAAGTAGTAAGTCTCGAAGAGGAAGCGGTTGTTGATCACCCCCATAGGCTCACCGGCCAACACGAAAACTGCGAGCGTGGCGCTGGCCAAGCTCACGTCGATGGCGCAGCTCACCCAGGCGAACCACGGACGCGGCTTCCGGAGCGCGAGCCAAAGAAGCACCCCTCCGTAGGAAAGTCCCCCGATGGTGAGAGCCCACTTGTAGCGATCGTTCGTCGCCAGCGTCTCGGGCAACGACATCATCGCAATCAGCGTGATGAGCCCCATCCGCAATGCCGCGACCAACCGCTCGCCAGTTGCTCGAGCGCGCACAAGCGTCTGGTCGGAGTCGGACGCCAGAAGTGCGCGGAGCTTCCGCGCGATGTGGGGGAGAGGGATCAGATTCCGGCAATTGTGCCAGATCGCTGTACCGGCGGAATGACGGACCCTATGTGAGTGCGACTCAGTCGATGTAGGACAACTGAAGACAGTCGGCACATTCCCGGAGAACGCCCATGCCCGTCGAGCGCGTCGATCCATCCCGCTACAACATCCACCTCGAGGACCGCTTTGGCGCGCTCCGCCTGATCGACATCCCGGCTGAAGCGGCTCGGCATCAGCCCTGGTTCAACGAGACGCTGACCACGGTCAACGAGGCCTTGGTCCGCCTCGGCATCTTCCAGGGCGATTTCCACTGGCACAAGCACCACGAGCAGGACGAGTTCTTCCTGGTCCTCTCCGGGACGCTCTTCCTCGACATCGAAGGCCAGGGGACGGTGAAGCTCGAACGGCACTGCGGCTACACCGTTCCGAAGGGGGTGGTGCATCGGACCCGGGCCCCCGAGCGAGCCGAAGTCCTGATGATCGAGCAGAAGGGTGTCGTGCCGACCGGCGACTGATTCACCCGCCAGCGCCTGGCGACACCCTGGGGCGTGGACGACACCAACGCCCCCATTCGACTTCGCCGCCTACTTCGGCGCCGACACGCTCGGGACGATCGGCAAGAGCAGATGCGACGGATGCTTGCCATCGTGCAGCACCGTCTGATGGGCCACCTGGGTCTCTGCGGTCCCCTCGTTCGAGTTCCCGGTGTTCAGGTTCCGCTCGTAGTGCGGAAAGCTGGATGACGAGATCTCCACCCGGATCTGGTGTCCCTTCCTGAAGACCGTCCCTGCGTTCCCCAGGAGGAACCGGTACTCGTAGATTTCCCCCGGCTCGATCAGCGATGGCGGCAGCTTCGAGCCATGCCGGTACCGCGCACGGATAACCCGGTCGAGCACGTTGTGGGTCGCTCCGTCGAGGTGGACGTCCACCAGCTTCGCCGTGAAGTCCGTGTCCCGCGGCGGGGCGGGAGAATCACGTTCTTCCGAAGGCGGGCGCTTCCGGGAACTTGCTCGCGCTACGGCTTCTTGCTCCAGAGTGGAGCAAGCGTCAGCTGCGGTACGCCCGCGGCGTCACGCCCGTCACCCGCCGGAAGGTGTCCGAGAAGTGGCTCGGGTGGGCAAAGCCGCAACGCAGGGCGACTTCCGCAATGCTCAGATTCCGGTCCCCCAGTAGAGAGCGGGCCTGATCGATGCGGCGCTGCAACAGGTACTGATGCGGCGAGAGCCCGGTTCGGTGCTTGAAGAGTCGGGCAAAGTGGAAAAGGCTGGTTCCCGCCTCGCGGGCGAGGTCGCGCAGGGTGAGGTCGCGTTCGAGATTGGCGTCGAGATATTCCAGCACTCGGCGCCAGCGTGCCGGTGGCAAGCCACTCCACTCCTCGCTCACCTTCGGCATCGCGGTTCCGTAGTGACGAAGGAGATGCTCGGCCAGAACTGCCCCCAGCGCCTCCCCGTGGGTGTTCCTCTCCGGGTGCTCATCGCAGCCGAGGTCACGGAGAGCGAGGATCAGGTGGGTCACGACCGGATCGCGCTGGTTCAGCACGGGCCTGAGCCCCGGCTCCAGACCCCCGAGTCCGCCGCGAGTCTCTGATTCGAGAATGCCAGGATTGATCTCCACCCGGACCGCGCCGACGGGACTGTGCCAGCGACACCGATGGGGCATCCGGGCGGGGACCAGAGTGAAGTGGCCCGGAAGGAACACGTGCTCGTGACGCGGCTCTCCGCAAAGAGAAGACTCGACCCGGACGGGTCGGCCGACATTCAGGGCCAGGATGTGACAGACGACGGCGCTTTCGGACATCTCTCCGGCGCCGAGGGCCCGGGCCTCCTCCACGTGGACGTGTGGCCAGCTCCTCCCCCTCACCCACTCCACCCCGGCTCCCTGAGCCATCTCCCTGCCCTCCCGCGCGCCGGAGGCCAGCTCGTCCGTTCGCTGCGGCAGCGACAAAGCGGCTTAAACCGCGAAAGTTCAACGGCTCCGTGAAGGTTGTGTTCGCAATCGTCGATGCAGTCGTCGACGCCTCGGCGACGCGCCGCGGCGAAGCTCGCGCGTGGCCTTTGGCCCCTGCAATGCCCACCCTTCCGACCCCCTAGCAGGAGCGCCCGATCCATGGAGGAACAACCTTCCTGCGGCCGAGGGCTGGCCGAGCGTTCAGCCTTGCCGGACAAGCTCGGAGACCTGGTCGCGGCCGTCGCCGACAACCTCGAGGCACACCTCATCGCGCTGGATTTGACGGACGAGAACGCCAGGACCGAACACGATGCCTACGTGACGCTGGCCCGGGAACACCGGAAAGCGTCCGACCAGTTGAAGACCACCAGTCGACGAATGGCCGGATATCGGGACCTGCCGATGGGCAAGCACGACCCGAGGGGGATGCTGAGCCCGAAGCTCGCCGAAGCCTTCGCAAACTTCGCCAGAGTGGAGCAGGAGCTCCTGACTTTTCTCCAGCGAGCCGTCGAGCGAGACCAGCGAATGCTCGTCGGAATGCGACAAGCGGCGGGGACCGGCAGCTAGTTTCGAGTTGCAGGCTGGCGCGGACTGGGGCATCAGCAGCCGAGGAGAACTCGAACCATGCTCCAGGTCGCGATCATCCTCGGAAGCACCCGGCCCGGTCGTAAAGGCGAACAGGTGGCGCATTGGACTTACGAGCTCGCCAGCAAGCGCAGCGACGCCCAGTTCGAGCTGCTGGATCTGAAGGACTACGCCCTGCCCCATCTCGACGAGGAGATGCCTCCCTCGATGGGCCAGTACAGCAAACCGCACACCAAGAGCTGGGCAGCCAAGATTGATTCCTTCGACGCCTTCGTCTTCGTCACGCCCGAGTACAACCACGGCACGTCCGGCGTCCTGAAGAACGCCATCGACTACCTGTACCGCGAGTGGAACAACAAGGCGGCCGGGTTCGTCAGCTACGGCAGCGTCGGGGGGGCGCGGGCGGCGGAACACCTGCGGCTGGTCATGGGCGAGTTGCAGGTCGCCGACGTCCGCAACCAGGTCACCTTCGCATTCTCGACCGACTTCGAGAATTACACCACGCTCAAGCCCAGACCCTCCCACGAGAAGGCGCTCCAGGCGATGCTCGATCAGCTCGTGGCCTGGGGGACCGCCCTGAAGACGGTGCGGGAGCGCAAAGCAATCAGCTGACGGCGTCGCCCTGGAGGGTCGAGGCCCGGCTGTTCCGAAGCCCATCGGCTCAAGCTCGACCGTAAGAAGCTGATAGCCCGGCGCGGAAATGTCGCCGGAGAGTCCCCCTGTCTCGCCGTCGAGGGAGCTCCGCCGCCATGCCGCTCTTCCTTCGATATCTGGAGCCGTTGCTGCTGACCGCCGTTGTCTTCCCCGGAATTGCAAACTCCTCCGTCCAGGATGATGTCCGGGCCGTCACCTTGCTGAACGAGCGTTACCAAAAGGCCGTCCTGGAGAGCGATGCCGCCACCGTGGACGCCATCCTCGCCGACGACTTCGTGCTCTATTCCTCGAGCGGGGCCGAATACTCCAAGAAGGGCCTGCTCACCGACGCCCGCCGGAAGGACCTCACCTACCAACGCAACGAGTGCCGCAACGTCCGGGTGCGCGTCTGGGGCGACAC
>JBKOYI010000138.1:0-6777 GCA_046725335.1 Myxococcota bacterium
TCGAGGGAGCCAGGAGAAGATCGTTCCCCCCACCAGAACGCTGACCAGGACGGGATGGGCCCAGGTCAGGCGCGTCCTCCGCTGGAACCAGCTGGCCGCCCAGTAGAGCGCCGCCGTGAACGCGATGGCTCCCAGCGCCTCGACGACCCTCATTTCCGCTCCCCTGGAGGGGCGGCGAGCGTTGCGGCGAGTCCGGCGGCGAGCTGGCCGAGAACCAGGCTCACCAGCAACACCAGCACCATCGCCAGGCCCCGTGCTCGCAGGAGATCGAGATGGCGAATGACGCCGATCCCGGCAGGAACGAAGAGCGCTCCAAGCACACGGAGGAAGGCGTCGGCCCCCGCCGCCACCGGCGACTCGGAGATCGTGCGGGACAGCAGCAGTCCGAGCAACAGGAGCAAAGCCAGCAGCCCAGGCGGGAAGGGTAGGCCGGTCCGAGCGATGAGCCATTTGCAGCCGGCAAAGAGAAGGGAAAGCGCGAGTACCTGAATCGCGATCCGCCCAACTTTTTGAGCCCCAGCCTTCATCCCACCCCCCCGAGCTCCAGCCAGAGCGGAATCTGGATCTGTAGAGCAGGTCGCGCGTGAACTCCCAGTGGCGAGTACCCGGCAGTCACCCGGCCCGAGACAGGGCCTAACCATCGAACCCGCTCAAGCGGCCGTGCAGGCAAGCGGGTGAAAAAGGTTCCCATTTGCCATTTCCGAATCTTTTTCGTCCGCTCCAGGGGGCCTGGGGTCACCACCCTGGCTGACCGAGCGAAAAAGGTTCCCATTTGCGATTTCCGAATCTTTTTCGTTCGCTCGGCCGGCTGCTCGCCTGCGGCTGAATGCCAAGCCGGTCGGCGGTGCGGTGGATAGGCCTCGATGCCCGTTCGACCCGTGTCCCGCCTACGGGTGCGCGGCACAGGCGAGGGATCGAGGAAGGACTGGGTCCTGGGCACGGACGGAGAGCCGGCCGCGCCAGGTCCTCACCCGAGCTCGACGACTTTTTCGCCGAAGAGCCGATCCACCGCACTGATCAGGTCATCGGACACCTCGACCTTGAGGGGCGTGTTGCCGATGAGGGCCTCAGCTTCGCCGGGCAGCACGATGGAAACGGCCAGCGGAGTCGCTCCGGCGTGTGCCCGGACCAGGCCGGAGAGCTGCTCCAGCCGCTCCTCGGTGACCAGGTCGGCCCGGACGCGCAGCTCCAGCCGCTTGACTCGCCGATCCCGGACCTCCTTGAGGGACTGCACCTGCTCGACGATCAACTCGGCAATGGGGTTCTCGTCGTCCCGGGAGTTCACCTGGACCGTGCCGGTGACCAGAATGGGGTCGTCCGATTTGAGCAGCGGCTCCCACTGCTCATACCCCGGCCGGGGACCGCTCTTGGTCCACTTGCCATCCTTGCCCATCACCGAGCGGCCATTCTCTTTTCCAGGGAAGCAGACCAGCTCCACCGAGCCGCTGAGATCCTCCAACGTCACCCAGGCCATTCGCTTGCCGGTCTTGGTCGGCCGCTCTCGCAGCGCGCTGACGATGCCGGCCACGGTCACCACGTCGTCACGTCGGGCCCGTTGAACCGAGGCTGCCGGACGAGCGTAGCGGGCTAGCTCCTTGGTGTACTGGTGAAGCGGGTGACCGGAGACGTAGAAGCCGATGGCCTCCTTCTCCATGGCCAGCCGCTCCTTCTCCGGCCACTCCTCGACGGCGGGGTATTCGGGCCGTTGCGGGCCACTCCCTGAAGCCGTTCCAGAGCTCTCTTCCAGCAATCCGAAGAGCGAAGATTGTCCCACTGCACGGTCGCGCTGCGCTGAGGCACCGCGCTCGAGCGCCTTCTCGACGGACTCGAAGAGCTGCCGCCGCGGCCGCTTCTCGAAATCGAAGGCCCCGGCCTTCACCAGAGCCTCGATGACTTTTCGATTCACCCGCCGAGAATCGACCCGCTCGCTGAAGTCGAACAGGTCCCGGAACGACCCCTGAGCTCGAGCCTCGAGGATGGCCTCGATGGCGCTCTCGCCCACGCCCTTGATGGCTCCCAGCCCGAAGCGGATCTTGCCCTCCACCGCCCCGAAGGCCAGGGTGGAGACGTTCACGTCAGGAGGCAGGACCTCGTAGCCCTGGGCCCGTGCCTCGGCGATGTGGGCCACCACCTTGTCGGTGTTGTCCTTCTCGCTGGTGAGCAAGGCGGCCATGAATTCGACTGGATAGTGCGCCTTGAGCCAGGCAGTCTGGATGGTGATCAGCCCGTAGGCCGCGGAGTGCGACTTGTTGAAACCGTACTCGGCGAACTTCTCCATCAGGTCGAAGATCTCGCCGGCGACCTTGGCGTCGACCCCGTTCTTCTGGCACCCCTCCAGAAAGCCCTGCCGCTCGGCGGCCATGACGTCCGCCTTCTTCTTGCCCATGGCCCGACGAAGCAGGTCGGCCCGGCCGAGCGAGTAGCCGCCCAGCACCTGGCTGATCTGCATCACCTGCTCCTGGTAGACGATGACCCCGTAGGTGTCTCGCAGCACCGGCTCCAGTGCCGGATGCGGATAGCTCACCTTTTCCCGCCCGTGGCGTCGGCTGATGAAGACGTCGACCATCCCCGAGTCGAGCGGGCCTGGCCGATAGAGCGCGCCCGCGGCAATGACGTCCTCGAACCGTGAAGGCTTGAGCTTCCGCACCATCTCGGTAAACCCGCTGGACTCCATCTGGAAGATGCCGGCGGTGTCACCCCGGGAGATGAGGTCGTAGGTGGCCGGGTCGTCGCTGGGGATCTGGTGGCTCTGGATCCACTGCTCCGGGGGACGCCCTCGGTTGATCAGATCGAGGGCCTGCTGGATGACGGTGAGGGTGGTCAGCCCCAGGAAATCGAACTTCACCAACCCGGCCGCCTCCACCTCGTCCTTGGCGAACTGGGTGATGAGCACGTTCTCGCCCGGCCGCTGGTAGACCGGGACGAATTCCCACAGGGGTTTGTCGGCGATGACCACCCCCGCGGCGTGCATCCCGGCCTGGCGGTGGAGACCTTCCAGGGCCATGGCGATCTGCAGCACCTCCTTGGAAGTCACTTCCCGACCGCCCTCCAGCGTCCCCAGGATGGTGGGCTTGTCGATCATCTCCCGGAGGCGCGGCTCGGTCTCGATGGCTTCCTTGAGGGTGATGTTCAGCACCTCGGGGACCAGCTTGGCGATGCGGTCACCCTCGGAGAAGGGAAGGCCGAACACCCGAGCCACGTCCCGCAGCACACTCTTGGCCTTGAGCGAGCCGAAAGTGATGATCTGCCCCACGTTGTCCTGGCCGTACTTCCCCGAGACGTAATGGATGACCTCGTCTCGACGGGCCTGGCAGAAGTCGATGTCGAAATCCGGCATCGAGACCCGCTCGGGATTGAGGAACCGCTCGAAGATCAAGTTGTAGGGGATGGGGTCGAGGTCGGTGATGCGCAGGGCGTAGGCCACCAGGCTGCCGGCGCCCGAGCCCCGGCCCGGACCCACCGGGATGCCATGGCGCTTCGCCCAGTTGATGAAGTCCTGAACGATGAGGAAGTACCCGCTGAACCCCATCTTGGAGATGACGGCCAGCTCGGTCCCCAGGCGGTGCAGGTACAGCTGGCGGTCGACCTGGTAGGGGAGCTCCTTGAAGCGCGCTTCCAGCCCCTGGGTGGCCAGCTCGGCCATGTACGAGCCGGCGGTGTGCCCCGGGGGCACCTGGAAGGTGGGAAGCATCGGCTTGCCCAGCTTCAGCTCCAGAGTGCACTGGTCGGCGATGCGCATGGTGTTGTGCACCGCCTCCGGCACGTCGGAGAAGTAGCTCAGCATCTCCTCCGGGCTGGTGACGTAAAGCTGGTCGGTGCTGTGGCGCATCCGCTTGCTGTCGGCCAGGGTCTTCCCCGAAGCGATGGCCATGAGGAGCTCGTGGGCCGGAGCATCCTCGCGCTGGATGTAGTGGGCGTCCGCGGTGGCCACCAGGGGTAGGTCCACGTCCCGGGCCAGCTGCTTGAGATTGGCGTTGGCCTTCTGCTGCTCCGGCAATCCATTGGACTGGATTTCCAGGAAGAAGTGGCCAGGAGCGAAGATGTCCTTGTACTCCCGGGCGGCAGCGCGGGCCCCGTCCATGTCCCCCCGGTAGCAGGCCGAGGTCACCTCCCCGCCCAGGCAGGCGGTCAGCCCGAACAGCCCGGCGCTGTGCTCCTTGAGCAGCGCCTTGTCGATGCGCGGGTGGTAGTAGAAGCCGTCGAGGTAGGCCCGGGAGGCCAGGAGCCGCAGATTGGCGTAGCCCTCCTCGTTCTTGGCCAAGAGAATCAGGTGGTGGGCCACCTTCTCGGTCCGGTCAGTCCGGCCCTTGGTGCCGGCGACGTAGGCCTCGATGCCCAGGATGGGCTTGACCCCCGCTTCCTTGGCCCTCTTGTAGAAGTCGACCGCCCCGAACATGTTGCCGTGGTCGGTGACGGCCACCGCGGACATGCCCTTGGCCTTGACCGTCCGGGTGAGGTCCTTCATCCGGATGGCACCGTCGAGGAGCGAGTACAGGGTGTGCAGGTGCAGATGGGTGAAGGACATGGGGTAGAGCCGTTGTACGGCCTGCGGGTGACAGGGTTCTAGCCTTCCCGCTGCCCTCCTGCTTCAGGGCATCGAGCGCCGCCAGGCCCACGCCTTGGCGGCGGGCTTGCATTCAGCCCTCGAGCAACGCGCCCAGGGCCACCTCGGCATCCCGGAGCGGCTCCACACTTCTCCGCACCCGGGCCAGGAGCAGCGCCCCCTCGACCAGGGCCAGGACTGTTCGTGCCAGCCGCTCTGGATTGGCCACCCGGGGACGCTCCCGCCGCAGCCGTTCGGTGAGCACCTCGGTCCAGGACTCGAAGACCTGCGCGCAGGCCGCGGCCAGGGCGGGTGCCTCGTCGGAGACCTCCAGGGCGGTGGTCGCCACCGGACACCCCAGAGCGAAGTCGGTGGCTTCGAGCTGACGGGCGAACATCCGGGCCACCGACTGCAGACCGGACTTCAGATCGGGCTTGCCATCCAGCTTGGTCTGGAGAGCGGCGGCGATCTCCTCCCCCAGGCGCCGGACTGCCTCCGCCGCCATCTGCTCTTTCCCCTCGGGGAAGTGAAAGTAAAGCGAGCCCCGGGGCGCGGCAGCCTCGGCCAGCACCTGGGCCACCCCGGTGGCGTGGTAGCCCTGCCGGGCCAGCAGCCGCGCCGCCGCCTCCACCATCCGTTCCCGCGTCGCCATGGGGCCACCTCCTTTGACTTGACCGGGATAGACCGACCGGTCTAGTCGTCTGACCGACTGGTCTACTTAGCCCCGAGGTCTCCGGTGGAAGCCAACGAATTCGTCTTCAGGGCTGAGGATGGCCGCCTGCTGGCCGGCACGGCCTGGGAGCCAGCCCAGGTCCAAGGAGCGGTGGTGGTCGCCAGCGCTACCGGGGTGCCCCGGCGCATCTACCGGAGCCTGGCCGTCCACCTGGCCGAGGCCGGCCTGGCCGTGCTGACCTTCGACTACCGCGGCATCGGCGACTCTCGCGACCGGGGGCTGCGCAGCGAACCAGCGACCTTGGAGGAGTGGGGACGGCTGGACCTCGAAGCTGCCTTGGGGTGGATGCGGCAGCACCATCCAGGCCTGCCGCTCCTGCTCCTGGGCCACAGCGCCGGCGGCCAGCTGGTCGGCCTGGCCCGCTCCGGCCTCCACCTGAGCGCCGCGCTCACGGTCGGGGCCCAGATGGGCTGGTCCGGCAACTGGCCTTGGCCCTCGCGGGGACTGATCTGGAGCTTCTGGCACCTGGCCATCCCGTTGTTGACCAGGGCGGTCGGTTACCTGCCCATGCGGGCCTTCCGGCAGGGAGAGGACCTCCCCTCCGGAGTGGCCCGCCAGTGGGCGCAGTGGGGGCGGCGGCGCAATTACCTCTTCGATGCCCTCGGGCCGGAGGTCCGTCAGGCCTATGCCGCCCTGTCCTTTCCCCTCCGAGCCCTCCATATCGCCGACGACGCTTACGCCCCCCGGCGAGGGGTGGAGCACCTGGCCTCGTTTTACGGCGGCGGCCGGCACGAGGTTCTGACCGTCGAGCCACGAGCCCTCGGTGTCCAGCGCATCGGCCATTTCGGGTGGGTACGCCCGGACTTCCGGGAGACTCTCTGGACGGCCATCCGCGACTGGCTCGTCGAGCAGGCCCAGCTCAGCGGCGGTCCAGCCGGTTCTCGACCACCAGGGCCATCCGGATCCGGGCCACGCCCTGCATCCGGGCCAGGAGCGTTCGAACCCGCTCCACCTCGGCCACCTCCTCGGCCTGGATTTGGAGAACCAGATCCAACTCCCCACTGACCGAGTCACACACCGAGACCTGGGGAAGCTTGGCCAGGGTCGCTGCCAGCTGGTCATGGCTGGCCGCCGAACCCACCACCAGGAGGTAGGCCCGGACCGGCTGGACGCTCCTGGGCCGGCGAATGGTGTAGCCGGCGATGTGGCCCACCCGTTCCAGCCGGCCGATGCGTTCCTGGACCGCGCTCCGCGAGCGACCCACCCTCCGGGCCAGCTGCACGTGGGACATCCGCCCATCCACCTCCAGCAGGGCCAGCAGCTGGAGGTCGAGTGCATCGAGGGGGTGGCCGGCGGGACCCACAGTGCCGTCCCCTGATGAAGTCCTGCTCGGCGCTACTTCAGCCCCGGGAACGGCTTGCGGAAGAAGCACACGCCGGCATAGGGGGTGGGGTCAGCCGTCGTCCCGTCCCGGTCGTTGAGATAGGCCAGCGCTCCGCTGGTCCAGCCCTCCGTCGTGCAGCCTTGGTCGAACACGCTGAAGATGCCCGAGGAGAACGGT
>JBKOYI010000172.1:0-18468 GCA_046725335.1 Myxococcota bacterium
GTGTACGGCGGAGAGGCCGTCCACGCCGGAAGCATCCTGGTGCGACAGCTGGGGACGGTCATCCACCCGGGCCGGAACGTTCGTCTCGGCCGCGATTACACGCTGTACGCCACGGCCGACGGGGTCGTGAAGTACGAGCGGCTCGGTCGCGACCGCAAGAAGGTCTCCGTCTACCCCCAGGCCCCCGCCAGCGCCTGACCCGGCGTCCGTCGCCACCCCACGAATCGCAGTCGCCGAGCGGGTCGCCACCGCTCGGAACCGCTCGTCTCGAGGCCTCTGTGAAGTTCGTCGATCAGGTCTCCATCCAGGTGAAGGCCGGCGACGGCGGGAATGGAGCGGTCGCCTTCCGCCGAGAGAAGTTCGTCGAACGGGGCGGACCCTCGGGCGGCGATGGGGGCAATGGGGGCTCGGTTGTGTTCGAGGCCGATCCGCAACTCACCACCCTGCTCGACTATCGCTACCAGCAGCACCACCGCGCCGATTCCGGGCAGCACGGCATGGGCAACGATCGCAACGGGGCCTCGGCGGAGGACCTGCTCCTTCGGGTGCCGGTGGGGACGCTGGTGCGCGACGAAAGCACCGGTGAGCTGCTGGCCGACCTCAACGTTCCCGGGGCCCGGGTGGTTGCCGCTCGAGGCGGGCGGGGCGGTCTGGGCAACATGAACTTCGCCACCTCCACCCGGCAGACGCCTCGCTTCGCCCAGGAGGGGAAGCCGGGCGAGGAGCGGCGGCTGATCCTGGAACTGAAGTTGCTCGCCGACGTGGGGCTGGTCGGATTCCCCAACGCCGGCAAGAGCACGCTGATTTCCCGGGTCTCGCGGGCTCGACCCAAGGTGGCCGATTATCCGTTCACCACCCTGGTCCCCAACCTGGGCGTCGTTCCGTACAAGGACGGCCGCTCGTTCGTGATGGCCGACATCCCCGGGCTCATCGAGGGGGCGGCAGAAGGGGCTGGGCTAGGCCATCAGTTCTTGAGGCACGTCGAGCGCTGCCGGCTGCTGGTCCACCTGGTGGATCTCTCCGCCCCGGAAAAGGGGAGAAGCCCGCTCAACGATTTCGACGTTCTGAATGCCGAGCTGTCCCGCTACAGCTCCGAGCTGGCGCACAAGCCGCAGCTTGTCGCCGCCAACAAGGTGGACCTCCCGGATGCGCGCGAGCGATTGAACGGGTTCCGCCAGGCAATGGCTGGGCGCGGGGTGCCGGTGTTCGCGGTGTCTGCGGCCACTGGAGAAGGGCTCGGACCGCTGCTCGACGCGGTGGCCCAGGTGGTGTTCGGAGGGGCGTTGCCCGCGCTCACGCCCGAGAAGCGGAACAAACGAAGGCCGGCGACTCCGAGCAAGTCCTCAGGCCGCCGCCCCGCCGCGCCCGCCAGCATGAACAAGCCAGCACGCCGCCCCGGCCGGGCCCCCAGTCAGCGGCGGTCGAAGCGATGAGCCGGAGCGGTGGCACCCGGGAGCCGGGTGGCACGCGGCGCAGTCCCGACGCCGAATCGCTGCTCCTCCCCCCGCGCCGGGAGAAGGTGGACGCGGTCGTGGGGCGCCGCCTTCGCGGGGTGACGGTGGTGCTCGACCAGCTGGAAGACAGTTTCAACATGGCCGCCGTCCTCCGTACCTGCGAAGCCTTCGGGCTCCAGGACGTGCACGTGGTGGAGAATCCGGAGCTGCCATTTGCCCCGAACGACAAGGTAACCCAGGGCTGCGACAAGTGGCTGGACCTCCACCGGTATCGGCGCTTCCGGGAGTGCGCGCTCGCCTTGAAGCAAGCGGGCTATTCCATCTGCGTTTCTGCGGTGCGCGATGACGCGCGCAGCCTCTTCGAGCTCGAGTTCGACCAGCCGCTGGCGCTGGTCTTCGGGAACGAGCGGACCGGAGTGACGCCGGATGCGCTGGCCGCCTCCGACTCCGCGTTCTGGATCCCGATGCGCGGCTTCACCCGCAGCCTCAACGTGTCAGCAGCGGTGGCGGCCACCCTCTCGCAGGCCATCGGACGGAGGCTGGCGCGCGTGGGCGACTCGGGCGATCTCCCCGAGTCCGAGGCTCGGGCGTTGCGCGAGCGCTTCTATGCCCTGAGCGTGAAACAACGGAAGCGGCTCTTCCGGCGCTGACCCGGGACACGGCCGTGGGCTCGCTCCCAACCGGCCGTGACACGCCGACATCTGACGCTCGTCGCTCCGGCGAGCGGGGCCGTCACCCTCCTGACGAGAAGGTGGTTCGGCCAGAGAGCGTCGGCGCGATCAGCCGCCAGGCTCCGCACTCCGCTGACACTCCGCATGAGGGATCAGCGCGACGCTGAACGGACGACACCCACTCCGCCTCTTGCCGCTGCAGGCGATCGCCAAGGCCGAGGTGGCCAGCTGGCCGTTGATGGGGTCCGTCTGTGCCAAGCTGGGGACGCTCTTCATCCGCCGTGACTGCCCACAGGACGGGGCCCGCGTCCTCCGCGCTGCGAGGCGACGCCTGGCCGCCGGTATCCCGGTCCTCAACTTCCCCGAGGGGACGACCACCGACGGTTCGGGCCCGCTGTTACCGTTCCGGCGGGGGCTGTTCGGTCTCGCCCGGCACACCGGAGCCCGTGTGGTCCCGGTGGCGCTGAGGTTCCGGCCCCAGGAGGTGGCCTGGATTGACGGCGCGGTCTTCCTTCCACACTACATCCGCACGACCGCTCGGCCGTCCACCCAGGTCACGGTTCGATTCGGCGACCCGATGCGGGCGGCCGACTTCGACTCGGCGGAGACCTGCGCCGGCGAGGTGCGCGAGGCCATCGCCCGATTGCTTCGAGGAGCGCTCTGATGCCGCAACAGTCGGCGGCCGAGTACCTCCGCCACGGCCAGATTCCGTTCTTCCGCCTGGCCATCGCCGACCTCCGCTCGGCCACTCCCTACTCGGGTGCGGAGGCGGTGCTCCTGGGCGTCCCGTACGACGGGGCGGTGACCTACCAACCGG
Source organism: Myxococcota bacterium (assembly GCA_046725335.1). Lineage (GTDB taxonomy): Bacteria > Myxococcota > Myxococcia > Myxococcales > Myxococcaceae > RPRB01. The sequence goes on from JBKOYI010000172.1 coordinate 2,943, forward strand.
GGGCCCGGCTGGCCCCGTATCACCTCCGCCGAACCAGCGCTTTCCTACAGAGCTTCCATCCGGCTCATCGGATCGACGTCTTTCAACGGCTCCGTGTGCTCGACGGCGGCAACGTGGCCTTTCCGCCCTTCGACGCGGCCGCCGTCCGCTCGGCCATCGAGCGGGAAGTGGCCTCCATCGTCTCCGCAGGGGCCACGCCCTTCGTGGTGGGTGGGGACCATTCGGTGGCGCTCCCGGCGTTGCGCGCCGTGGCCGCGGCGCACGGGCCGTTGGCGGTGCTGCACCTGGATGCCCACCTGGACACCAGTGGGCCGGAGGTGTGGGGGGAGCCGTTCCACCACGGAGCCCCGCTGCGCCATGCCCTGTCCGAGGGGCTGATCGCCCCCGGAGCCCTCTTCCAGGTCGGGCTGCGCGCAACCTGGGGCCATCCAATCGAGGGGGTTGGCCGGGAAATCCGGGAGGCGGTCGGTGACCGCCCCCTCTACCTCACCTTCGATGTCGATGCGCTCGATCCCTCCTTCGCGCCAGGGACGGGCACCCCGGTTCCCGGTGGGCTGACTTCTCGAGAGGCCTTCACCCTGCTGCGCGCGCTCCGCGGCGTGCGGCTGGTGGGCATGGACCTGGTGGAGGTGGCGCCGGCGCTCGACCACGCCGACCTCACCTGTCATCTGGGAGCCTGGATCCTCTACGAGGGGCTGGCCCTTCGGGCGCTGAGCTCGCGCTGAGCCGCTACTTCTTCTTGCAGCGGTCCTCGCCCATCTTGTGCCAGGCGCCCTTGTCCTCGGCCTCGAAGAGGACCAGGACCTCCTTCGGGCTCTTTCTGGTGACCGTGGTCCGGGTCCGGGCCGGCTGACCCATCATCGTCCCCTCTTCGTTCCAGACGGTGCTTTCCCCCTTCAGCCCGTCCGAGGTCCCGTGAAAGGTGTCGCCGTTGCTGTCGAACCCGAACTCGATCAGCTGCTTCTTGGCCTCGTCCCAGCTCCAGAAGATGCGGGTCTTGGCGCCGGCGGGCATGGCCGCGTTCTTCTCCATCTTGTACGCGCCGGAGTAGGCGAAGCCGTCCACTTCGGAGCTGATGCGCATCTCGCCTCGGCTCGGGACCTGCGTTCCGGGGGACTGCGGCGACTCCATCGAGCCAGTGCAGGCCCAGGTTCCGGTCATGCCCTGGAACTGTTCGACGAGGGCGGGGTTGGGCTTGGGCCGTGCCGGCTTGGCAGCCGAGGCCTTGGGGGCAGGAGTTCCGGCATCCTGGGCCAGCACTCCGAGGGGAAGGGCAAGAACGACCGTGATCAGCGAGGAATGACGCATGGGGCTTCCTCCGGGCGAATTGGGGGGCGACAGAGTGCCACCCTGGGAGGGGGATGTCTGCCGAATCGGGAGAAATCTGTCGAGTGAATCCGATGACGCGACTGGACGTCGGAGCCGGAAGGTGGCACGGCTTCCTCCCATGTGGCTGCTCCCCATCCTCGTGCTCTTCGCCGCCCCCGCCCAGCCCGCCGAGACGGGGATGTCGGCCGACGTTCGGGGGCTGATCGACCGAATGCAGGCTTTCTACGAGCGCACCCACGACTTCACCGCCGATTTCCGGCAGGACTACGCTTACAAGACCTTCGGCCGGACGGTGACCTCCACCGGGACGGTGGCCTTCCAGAAGCCTGCCAAGATGCGCTGGGAGTACGCCACCCCTTCCAAGCGAACATTCGTGCTCTCCGGCGACCGGATTTACGCCTTCGATCCCGAGGCGCAGACGCTGACCAAGGCGGCGCTCCCCACCAGTCAGCTGTCGGCCTCGGTGACCTTCCTGTGGGGCCGCGGGAAGCTGGCTGACGAGTTCAACATTCGGCGCACCGACTGCAAGGAGTGCGCAGGTCCGCTGCTCACTTTGGTTCCGAAGAAACCGGATGCACGGTTTCGCGAGATTCGGTTGGAGATCGATCCCAAGACTGCTCAGGCGCGGCGAAGCATCGTCATCGATCCGGACGGAAGCGAGAATGCCATCACCTTCTCGAATTTGAAGACCAACGTCGGCTTGCCGAAGGAAACGTTCCAGATCGAGCCGCCGGCTGGAACCCAGCTCATCGACACCACCGCCGCCAAGTCGCCGTGAATCTCCGCGGGTTCGTGCCGCTGGGCCTCTGGATGTTCATCGCCTGCGCGCACGGCGGCGGAGCGAGCCTTGGCCCGCGAGAGCCACTCACGCTTCGGCAGGGAGCGGGATTGCGGCTGGACGGAGCCGTGGGCGATCGACCGGCGGAGGTCGTGCTCGCGGTGGAGGAGCCCCGCTCGCGCATCACTGCGGAGTGCTTCGCCCGGAGCCCAGTGGCCAGGGGTCGGGTGCGCCTGCCGGTTCTCGAGGGAGGCTGGGAGACCTTTCCAGAGCTCGAGGTCAGCCGGGCCTCACTGGAGGGACGTCCGGCGCCGACATTCACCGCCGCGGTGGTGCCGGGCAACGGAACTTGCCAGTTGTGGCTCGGCTCGGACGTCCTGGGGCGCTCGGTGCTGGACGTCGATTTCCAGGCCCGCACGGTGGCCCTCCGTGATTCGCCCCCCACCCTTCCGAAGGAGGCCGAGTGGGTGGTGGTGGATCTGACGCGCGCTCCTGAGACCGATCGTCTCCTCGTCTTCGCTCAGCTCAACGGGGCAGCGGCCACGGTGATGCAGACGCTGGTGCTGGGGACGGGTCGCTCCACCGAGCTGGCCCTCTTGACCTCCCGGGCACTGGGGGCCGAAGGCCTCATCCGCGCAGTCCAGTTGGCGCCCGACTGGGAGGCCTGCGACGTGCCGGTTCAAGCGAACGCCAGCTGGAGAGGTGCTCCGGCGGTGGGACTCCTCGGCCCCGAGGCTTGGGGTGCTCAGCGAGCAGTGCTCGACCTGGGGCCGGCGCGATTGACACTGGTTCGTCCGAAAGGCCTGCCGGCGCCTCCCTGTCGCGCGGGTGAGGTCCCCGAGTCGCCGGAGAGGAGTCGCGAGCTGGAGCCGCGCTAGGGCCGCTCCGCCTATGCTGCAGGCCCGTCCCGCGCCACCAGGGCCCTCGGCCTCATGCCATCAAGGCGGGGCGCCGGGGGTCGGGTCGCTCAACCACCCGGCCGACGAGGTCGTAGTCGTGGGCCTCGGTGACCTCGACGGTCACGAACTCGCCGGGGTAGCCCATCCCGTCATTGATGTAGACGAGGCCATCGATGTCCGGTGCTTGCCCCTCGTGGCGGCCCACCAGGAGGTGTTCCGTTTCCGGGCTTGGGCCCTCGACCAGGACCTCCAGGCGCTTGCCGACCAGCTTTCGATTCAGCTCGCGGTTGATCCGTTTCTGAATCGCCATCACCTCGCGCCAGCGGCGCTGGATGACCTGCGGCGGCACCTTGTCCGGCATGTGGTAGGCGGCCGTGCCTTCCTCATCCGAGTACTGGAAGCAGCCCATCCGCTCGAATCGCTGGGTCCGGACGAACTCCTTGAGCAGCTGGAAATCCTCTTCGGTCTCACCCGGCAGGCCGGCGATCAGCGAAGTCCGGAAGGTCAGTCCGGGAATGCGTGCCCGGAGCTTGGCCAGTAGGTCGATCAGAAACTGGCTGTCACGCCCGCGCTTCATGTTGCGGAGCAGCCTGTCGGAGGCGTGCTGGAGTGGCATGTCCAGGTACTTGGCCACCTTCGGCTCGTTGGCGATGACGTCGATCAGCTCGTCCGGAAAAACGCGCGGATAGGCGTAGTGCAGCCGGATCCACCGCACGTCGACGGAGCACAGTTCCTTCACCAGCTGGTGCAGCCTGGGGCGACCCGGCAGGTCGTGACCGTAGGCCGTCAGGTCCTGGGCCACCAGGTTCAGCTCCCGCACTCCCGAGGCAGTCAGCGTCTGCGCTTCAGCGACGATGTCCTCCACCGGGCGAGAGCGTTGCAGCCCCCGCAGGGTGGGGATGATGCAGAAGGCGCACTTGTTGTCGCAGCCCTCGGAGATCTTCAGATAGGCCGACCAGCGTGGGCTGGAGTTGACCTTCGGCGTGCGCGCATCGTGGATGTAATCTGGATCGGGGATGACCTGACGGGGTGCGGCCTCGGCGGCGAGCAGATCACCGATCTGCACGTAGGCGCTGGTGCCGAGGAAGTGGTCGACCTCGGGGATCTCCTTGGCCAGCTCAGGGGCGTAGCGCTGGGACAGGCAGCCGGTCACCACCAAGGTGTTGCACCGGCCGGTCTTCTTGTGTTCCGCCATTCCCAGGATGGTGTCGATGGACTCCTGCTTGGCCGGCCCGATGAAGGCGCAGGTGTTGACGACGATGACCGAAGCCTCGGCAGGGTCCTGGACCAGGGTGTAACCCCGCGCCCCGAGCGTCCCCAGCATCACCTCCGAGTCCACCCGATTCTTCGGGCAGCCCAGCGTGGTCATGTACAGCGCTTTGCTTTGGCTCACAGTGCTCACAGAAGTCCGTACTCCACCCGTTCGAAATGGTCGCCGTCCCAGGTGAATCGGACGGTGGCGCCACTGGAATACCCCACCGACAGCTCGCCGTCTTCATCCAGCGAGACGGAGAGGGCCCGCCCCAGGGCGCAGCTCATGGCTGGCCAGTTCAGGACCCGTTCCCCCACCCGCCCCTTGACCATGAAGAGAGCCAGCCGCATCTCCCGCTCCGGCGCGCAGCTGTCGTCCGCACCGAAGGGGTCCTGACCGGTGAGGACGGCCAGCAGCGCCTTGCCCCCGGGAAGATGCATCCCCGCGGGAATGGAGACGCGGACCGCCGCCGGATCAATCGGCGCGTCCGAAACCAGCATCCGGAGCGACACTTCGTTGAGGGGTCGATCCCCCAGCACCCATTTGGGGTCGATCTGCTCGCCGAATCCGAGCCATCCACCGGCACGGCCTTCCAGGGTGAGCACCTCGGCCGGGGGATGCGGTCTGATGGACTGGCGGAACCCCGGCGGAAACGACAGGAGCTCGGGCGGCGGCGTCCCGGTGGCACAGGTGGAGACTTCCTTGGACGGCTGGGGGCTGCCGGAATCGGCATCGTCGTAGGAGATGCACAGCTCCATCACCAAGGGGTCGCGGGCCGGGAATCGCGGCAGGGCCCGGGCGGGAATCCCCACCTCGAGCGTCATTCCGGTGCGGGTTCGACGGGTGGCGGCCTCGACCAGCTCCAACGCGGCCGCCGGAGTCCCATCCTCCGGGCGGGCGGCCAGCTTGCCGGTCGAGCCGAAGCGAAACACCGCTCCACCGGCCGTCACACCGGCCTCCGGGAAGTGGAGGGCCAGCGTCAACCGGTCCCGGTCGGTGATGGCGTCGTCCTTGACGTCGATGGCCAGAAAGAGCGTGTCCCGGAAAGCCCCCACCCGGGTGGTGATGCTCGCGCTCGGCCCCTCCAGCGGCTTGGCGGAGACAACCGCCCCGCCGCGAAAGTCGCTCAGGACTCCATCCACCCGCGGGCTTCGAGCCAGCTCGGGAACCGGGCGAACGGGGGCCCCCTCGTCGGCGACGACCAGCAACAGGGCGGTGAGGAGGAATGGGAGCATCGGTACAAAAGCCGCGACACCTAACGTCCAGGGGGCGGGGCGCGCAGCCTCATACCAGAAGCCGGCCCCCACTCGCGTTCTGCGCCTGGGCTGGGGGTCGATTCCGGAGACCGGGGGCTCGCTCGTCGGCCCGGCGCGGGGTTCACCCGCGGCGCTTGAAGAACTGCACGGCGCGCTCGTGTCGCTCGGCCGCTGCCCGCGTCGGGAAAGTGCCCAGGTTCTTGCGCTTGCCGGTCCGGGGGTCCTTCTTTCTCGAATACAGACGGAACTTGCCCGTGCTCAGTCGTCGGATCATGGCTCTTCTCCTCTTGGCAGCCGAGAGAGTTAGAGCCGGATCACCAGCGGGAGAACCGTGGGCCGCCTGGAAGTGCGTTCCCGGAACACTTGCCGGACCACTCGGACCATGGATTCGCGCAGGAACGCATCGTCCCCCCGCACGGCCGGGGTCAGCTCTTCGAGAAGGGAAAGCACGTCCGGCGTGGCGCTGGCCAGCACCGCCTGCTCGTCCCGGGTGAGGCCACGTCCCACCAGCTGCGGCTCGCCCAGGTACGCCCCAGTTTCCCGAGAGAGGGTGAGGGCGACCGCCACCACCCCGCCTCGAGCCAGCCGGTTGCGGGCCGACAGTTCCTCCGGCGTGATGTCCCCTCCGCCCACTCGGCTCTCGAAGACGCGGCCGACGGGCGCCTTGCCCCAGAACGCCCCGCGCCCACCGGCGAACCCCACCACGTCGCCATCACGGGCCAGAAGACACTGCTCGGCCGACAGACCGGATTCCCGTGCCAAGTCGACGTGGGCGGTGAGCTGGCGGAGCTCCCCATGGATGGGGACGAAGTGACGGGGCCGAACGGTCTCCACCATTTGCCGCTGCTGTGCGCGGGCGGCATGGCCCGACACGTGGAGCCCCGGTTCGATGCCGGCGTGGAGAACGCGGGCACCGGCGGCCAGCAGACCGTTGATGAGGTTGCTGACGGCGCGCTCGTTTCCTGGAATCGGCCGCGAGCTGAGCAGCACCGTGTCCCCTCGCTCCACCCGGAGCCCCTCGGTTTCCAGCACCAGCATCTGGGACAGCGCCGCTCGGGGCTCGCCCTGGGCGCCGGTGGCCAAGACGCAGACGTGGTGGGGCAGGAGTGTGGAGGACTCCTCCACCGAGCACAGCAAGCCCTCGGGGACGAAGAGCCGGCCGGCCCGGGCCGCGGCTTCCACGCTTCGCTCCAGGCTCCGCCCTCCCAGGACGACGCGCCGGCCGGTCTGGGCGCAGAGCGACAGCACGTGCTGCACGCGGTGGAGGTGCGAGGCGAACAGGCCGACCAGCACCCGCCCTCCGGCGGCCGGGAGGAGCCGGTCCAACGTCTCGGCCACCACCCGCTCCGACGGCGTCGCTCCTTCCACCTCGGCGTTGGTGGAATCGCTGAGCAGGCAGAGAACTCCCTGATCGCCGACCTCCCCCAGGAACGGCAAGTCGGTCGGCCGGGCGTCGAGCGGAGTGTCGTCGAGCTTGAAGTCCCCGGTGTGGACCACCGTGCCCTCGGGCGTGCGGAGGACGAACCCCACCGCGTCGGGAATGGAATGGGCCACCCGGAAGGCGGTCACCTCGAAGGAGCGGGTGGGGAAGAACGCCTCCCCCGGGTGGACCTCCCGGAGATCGCTGGAGATGCCCATGGCCTCGAGCCGCTCGGCCACCAGGGCCAGAGTGAGACGGGTGCCATAGACCGGCAAGGAGCGTTCGCGGAGCAGGAAGGGCAGGGCGCCGACGTGGTCCTCGTGCGCGTGGGTGAGCAGCACCGCGCCCAGCTGGGCGGCAGCGTCGCGGAGATATCCAAAGTCGGGGATGATCAGCTCGACCCCAGGTAATTCCGGCGGAGGGAAGAGCAGCCCGGCGTCGACGAGCAGCAGCTCATCCCGGCACTCGAACACCATCGAGTTCAGGCCAATCTCGCCCAAGCCTCCCAGGGGAATGACCCGGAGCACGCCGGACTCCTAGCACTGGAGAGCCCGCCTCGGGCGAGCTCCTGGCCATCGATGCCTAGGCGCCCGGTTCTGCGACGAGGGAGGGGAGGGCGGCCCTTCCCCGCCCGATGGCGAGCGAGAACATCGCCGCCACGAGGCACAGGAGCCCCGAGCTGAGGAATGCTAGCTGGTAGTCCCCCAGCACCGTCCGAATGGTACCGGCACCGAGCGCGGCCATCGCCGCGCCGACCTGATGTGCCGCCATCACCCAGCCGAAGACGATGGGTCCGTCGGTGCGGCCGAAAGCGTCCGTGGCCAGCCGCACCGTGGGGGGGACGGTGGCGATCCAGTCCAGTCCGTAGAACACGGTGAAGACGGAGAGCCCCTGCTGGTCCACCAGGGCATGGGGGAGGAGGACCAGGGAGAGGCCGCGCAGCCCGTAGTAAGCGAAGAGCAGCTTGCGGCTGTCGACCCGGTCGGAGAGCCAGCCCGAGGCGGTGGTTCCCACCAGATCGAAGATGCCCATGGTGGCCAGCATTCCCGCGGCCGCCACCTCGGGGATGCCGTGGTCCATGCAGGCGGGAATGAGGTGCGTCCCGATGAGCCCGTTGGTGCTCGCCCCGCAGACGAAGAAGGTCCCCGCCAGGAGCCAGAACTCCCGGGAACGGGCGCTCCGGCGAAGGGTGTCCAGGGCCACCTGGGCGGAGCTGGTGGGGCCCGCGGAAGGACCGAGCACCTCGGCCCGGGTGGCCCCGAAGGGGAGCAACCCCACATCTGCCGGCCTCTCCCGGATGAGCACCAGGACCAGAGGCACCGCCAGGGCGGCTGCGGCGGCCATCAACCACAGCGGAGCGTGCCAGCCCCCGCGCTCGACGAGCCGGGCCAGGATGGGCAGGAACACGAGCTGTCCGGTGGCCGTGGCAGCGGTCAGGGCACCCAGCACCGCACCCCGGCCCCGGGAGAACCAGCGATTGACCACCACCGCTCCCATGACCGTGGCAGTCATTCCCGTTCCGGCCCCCACCAGGAACCCCCACACCAGGACCAGCTCCCAGGGGCGGGAGATGTGGGTGGCCAGGGCCAGGGCGGCGGCCAGCAGGGCCATCGCCCCCGCCATGGTCCGCCGGATGCCGAACCGCTGGGCAATGGCCGCACAGAACGGCCCGGCCAGGCCGTAGAAGAGGAGGTTGATGGAGATGGCCAGGGAGATGGTGGCCCGGGACCAGCCCAGGGCCTGCTCCAGGGGAACGATGAGGACCCCGGGGGTGGCCCGGATCCCCGCGGCTGCCATGAGAACCGCAAAGGTGACCGCCGCCACCACCCATCCGTAGTGCAGGGGGAACCGCCTCATCGCAGTGAGCCTCCAGGGATTCCCCCAAGTAGCCGCGAGGGGCCCTGCAGGCAGGCTTCATCCGTGCAATCCTGCTATGCATCCATGCATGGAGTCCTGGGACGACCTGCGTCTGCTCCTGGCCGTCCACCGGGCAGGGACTCTCTCCGCCGCCGCACCGCTCCTGGGCGTCGACCAGAGCACGGTGAGCCGGCGGCTGGGGGCCCTGGCCCGGGTTCTGGGGGCGCCGCCCCTGGAACGGCGCGAGGGCCGCTACGTTCCCACTCCGGCCGGGATGGCCGCCCTGCAGCGGGCCGAGAGGGTGGAGCGGGAATTCGAAGGTCTCCGCCAGCAACTGGACGGCCTCGACCAGCGCCCGGGAGGGGCAGTCCGGCTCACCGTGCCCGACGGGCTGGGGACGTCGCTGGTGGTTCCCCGGCTGTGGGAGTTCCAGCGAGAACACCCCGGGGTGGACCTGGTGGTGGCCGCGGAGCCGGCGGTGGTCAACCTGGTTCAGCGGGAAGCCGATGTGGCGGTGCGACTGGTGCGGCCCACCCAGCATCAGCTCCTGGTCCGCCGCCTCGCTCGCATTGCCTTCGCCCCCTACGCCTCGGAAAGCTACCTGAGCAGGCGTCCCCGCTCCGGGGGAGTCCTTTCCGACGAGGACCTGGTCCTGCACGAGACTTCGGGCCCGGAGCTGGACTGGCTGCTCTCCCATGCCCCTCGCGGCCGGGTGAGGGTCCGGGTCCGGTCGGCGCTGAGCATGCAGGCGGCGGTGATCGGTGGAGCGGGAGTGGGGATGCTGATCAGCCATCTCGGGGCCCACCCCTCTCTGCGTCCTCTCCTCGCCCAGCCACCTGTGACGCGGGATGCGTTCCTGGTCCTCCCCCGTTCGCTGGCCCGCGTCCCTCGGGTGCGAGCGGTCTGTGACTTCGTCACCCGTTGCGTGGCCCAGCGCTGACTGACACTGTGCGCCGTTCGATGTCCGGGCCGCCGCCGCTCACCTCCCCCGACCAGCTCCTCGAGGATCTCAACCCGCCCCAGCGGGAGGCGGTCCTCCACGGCGATGGACCGCTCCTGGTCCTGGCTGGGGCCGGGTCGGGAAAGACGCGAGTCATCACCCGCCGGGTGGCGCACCTGGTCCTGGCCCGCCGGGTGCCGCCCTGGCGCATTCTGGCGGTCACCTTCACCAACAAGGCGGCCCGGGAAATGCGGGAGCGGCTGGCCGCGCTGCTGGGACCGTGGTCGACGGAGCTGAACGTCGCCACCTTCCACTCCGCCGCGGCCACCATCCTTCGCCGGGAAGCGGAAAAGGTGGGCCTCACCCGCTCGTTCGTCATCTACGACGAGACGGATCAGCTGCAGCTGGTGAAACGCGCCATGCGCGAGGAGCGGGTGGATCCGGTGCTCAACCCGCGCGACGTCATGCGACGCATCGACGTGGAGAAGAACGCAGGGCGCGGGCCGAACCCGGAGACCGTGTCCGCAGAGGACTACCGGGGGCTGGCAGTGCAGCGAGCCTACCGGGCCTATCAGCGGCTGCTGCGGGCGGCCAACGCAGTCGATTTCGGGGACCTGCTTCTCTTGCTGGTCGAGCTGCTCCGCAGTGACAACGACGTCCGCGACAAGTACCGCCATCGCTTTCAGCACGTCTTGGTCGACGAATTTCAGGACACCAACCCGGTGCAGTACGAGCTGCTCCAGCTGGTGGCCCCTCCGCCCGCCTCGAACCTGGTGGTGGTCGGCGACGACGACCAGTCCATCTATCGCTGGCGTGGGGCGGAGGTGAGCAACATCCTCGGATTCCCCGACGTCTACCCGGGCGCCAGGGTGGTCAAGCTGGAGCAGAACTACCGCAGTGACGGCAACATCCTGGACGCCGCCAATGCCGTCATCGCCCAGAATCCCCGCCGCATGCCCAAACGGCTCTGGACCGAACACCCCAAGGGGGAACAGCTGCATCTGCTGATCAGCCGCGACGAGCGGGAGGAGGCCCACGAGGTGGCTCGCCGGATCCACCGGCTGCACCAGGAGGACTTCGTTTCCTATGAGCAGATGGCCGTCTTCTTCCGAGTGAACGCCCAGAGCCGCGTCCTGGAGGAGGCGCTCCGGCTGGCCCGGGTCCCTTACACGCTGGTGAGCGGGCGGAGCTTCTACGAGCGCGCAGAGATCAAGGACGCCGCCTCCTACCTCCGCTTGATGGTGAACCCCCGCTCCGATGCCGACCTGCTCCGGGTCATCAACGTCCCCGCCCGCGCCATCGGTGAGACCACCCAGGAACGGCTGAGCGCCTGGGCCGCGGAGGAGGGGGTCTCCCTCTGGGAAGCCCTGGACCAGCTGGAGGCGATTTCCTCCCTGCAGCCGGCGGCCCAGAAGCGTCTGCGTGGATTCCGGGCGCTGATGGAGCCCCTAGTGTCCTTTGGACAGGAGGCCTCCACCGCCGCGGCGGCGCTGGAGCGGATGCTCCAGGAGACCCGACTGGTCGAGGCCTTGATGGAGATCGGCGATGACGAGTCGCTCGGCCGGGCCGAGAACCTGCGGGAGTTCATCGGCGCGGCTCAGGAGTTCGATCTCCAGCGCTCCGCCCGTCCGCCTCCGGGTCCGGATGCGCTGGAGGCAGAGGCCCCGCCCCTGCAGGCCTTCCTCGAGCAGATCAGCCTGGTGGCCGAGGCCGATGCCGAAGCGGGGGAGGGCCGGGTGTCGCTGATGACGATGCACGCGGCCAAGGGGCTGGAGTTCGATGCGGTCTTCATTCCGGGGATGGAAGAGGGCGTCTTTCCACACCAGCGGGCGCTCGACGAATTCGGCGACGACGAGGAGATGGGTGAGGAGCGGCGGCTCTGCTACGTGGGCTTCACCCGGGCCCGGAAGCGGCTGCTGCTGTCGTTGGCTCAGGCTCGATCGCTCTTCGGCGAGCTGCGCTTCAATCCGCCCTCGCGCTTTCTCCGGGAGGTCCCCCGGGAACTGTTCGATTTTCAGCCCGAGTTCCGCCCGCCCCCGCCCCAACCATCCTTCTCCCGGCCCGAGCGCCGCTCACGCTCCGAGGACACTGGGCCTCGGATCGACCGGAGCTACGCCCAGGAGGCAGCCTACATGGAGGACGGCTCGGTCATCGGGATGCGCGTCCGGCACGCCCAGTTCGGCGAGGGAGAGGTGATGGCCTGCGATGGGACGGGGCCGAACGCCAAGCTCACCGTCTCTTTCCGGGGCGTGGGACTCAAGCGGGTCATCGCCCGTTTTCTCCAGCCGGCCTGATGGCGAAGACCACCCTGGTTGATCGTTCCTCGCTTGCCCTAGCGGCCGATCGAATCTCTGTCGCCATTGCGGCGCGAACCATCCGACCAATCAGGGTGGTCTGCGCCATGAGAACGAGTTGCCTCGAGCCCCCCAGCTCGTCAATTAGCTGCGCCATGTTCTGGGACCTGTTCGATCGCCCCACCCTGGCGACCTACTGCGCCGCCGCCCTCGCCCTCGTGGCCGCACCTGGGCCGGGGCAAGCGCTGGTCCTCGCGCGGACCCTGCAACGCGGCTTGCGGGCCGGCCTTCTGACCAGCCTGGGCCTGAACACCGGGACGCTCCTCCATACGCTGGCCGCGGCGCTCGGCCTGTCCGCTCTGCTGCTGACCTCGGCGACTGCCTTCACCATCGTCAAGATCGCCGGAGCCGTCTATCTCGTCTTCCTGGGCATCCGTACGCTGCTGGCAAGTCGACGGAGCGACACGGCCGGGCGAACATCGGTCGCCGCACCCGAGCCTTCGGCTGTCCCCAGCTCGAGACTCCTGCTGCATGGGGCGGTCACCGGGGTGCTCAACCCCAAGGTGGCCATCTTCTTCCTCGCCTTCCTGCCGCAATTCGTCCGTCCGGAGCGAGGGGCAGTCTTGCTCCAGTTCCTGATCCTCGGACTCATTCTGGCCACCCTCGGCGTCATGGGAGATTCGCTGGTGGCCGTTCTGGCCGCCCGGGCGGGCTCGGCCGGTCTGGCCGGACGCTGGCGGGAGCGGGTGACCGGGGGCGTGCTGGTCGCCCTGGGCTTGAGGCTGGCCTTCCTGACCCGGGCCTGAACGGATTCGGAGGCCTCGCTAGCGCATCCGGAATCCCAGCACCCTTCCGTCCGAGGCCAGTTGCCAGGCCACCTCGGCCCGCGCCAGCGGACGGGTGCGAAGTGGGTTGTCGACGCGGGCAGTCGCCGGAGAGCCGGGTCGGGCCAGATCGATGGCCAGCAGCCGGCCCTCGCGACTGGCGGTGGGGACCAGGAGCCGGTCGTGCCATTCGGTGACTCCACCCACCATCGGACCGGGCAGCGAGGCCCGGAAGACCGGCTCGCCCCCGCGGGTGTCGATTCCCACCAGGGTCGCATCCTCCAGCCCGACCCACACCCGGCCCAGTGCCAGGCTGGGCGGGGAGACGATCCGACGGCCCACGGGAACCGTTCGTCGGACTGCGCCGGTCCGTGCATCGAGCGCCAGGACACGTCCCGCCGCTTCCGTCGTCCAGAGAGTTGCCCCTTCGTTGGCAACCCCCGTCGATTCCCTGACCGCCGCCTTCCAGCGGAGGGAGCCGTCGACGCCGGAAAGTGCCAGCACCGCTGCCGGCCCGACCGCGAGCAGGTCGGCGCCCGCGGCGAAGAGGCCCGTCGCTGGAGCGTTTGCCCGGACACCGAGAGAGACGTTCCAGGCGCGGCGCCAGGGCATTCCACCGCGCTCCGCCGCAAAGGCCCGCAGCTCGCCTTCGGTGCTGAGGGCCAGCACCCGGTCCCCGACTCCTGCGAGCGCCGCCGGCTCGGGTTGACCGCCGGCGCGCCAGAGCTCTCGGCCGTCGGCAGCGTCGAGGGCCACCACCACGTCGGAGGCCACCGCCGCCGCCACCACCCGCTCGCCTGGGGCCACTACCAGGGGCAGGTGAATCTCCCCGCCCGTCTCCACCGCCCAGGTCGGCCGCCCGTGGGAGTCCAGACGGAGGACTCGACCGGCATCGTTTCCGAAGACGGCTCCATCGCCGAGCGGAGTCAGCCCGGTGCGGCTGGGCGCATCCCCCGAGGTGGAGAAGACCGGAGTCGGCGGCGCCGAACAACTGGAGAGGAAGAGAGCCGACGCCAGCACCACAGCGCCCGAGCGGCGGGGCGCCCTCGCAGCCGGAGCGTGTGCGTCCGTCACCCTGCCCAGCATAGACGGCCTGCTCCCAGGTTCGGGTTTCCCCACAGCGGACGGTCGACCGAGCTCGGGTAGACCGGCCAGCGGGGCTGGGTTAGGCCCGGTGCGGCATGTCTGGACGTGGACCCGGGCTGTTTCTCATTGCTTCCGGCATCCTGCTCGTCGTGGTGGGCCTGCTGGTGTGGTCCGGCGCGCTCTCTTGGTTCGGCCGGCTGCCGGGCGACCTACGCTGGGAAGGCGAGCGGACCCGGGTGTTCATCCCCATCACCTCGATGGTGCTGCTCTCGGTCGCTCTGTCACTCCTGGCGCTTCTCTTTCGCCACCTGCGGTAGTGGGGAGACCCAGCGACCGATTTCTGGCCGCTGCCCTCAGCTCACCTTCATCCCCTTGGGGATCACCACCACGCCCCCCTGGGTCACGTGGAAGCGGCGCCGGTCCTCGACCTCGTCGTAGCCAATGGTCATTCCCGCGGGGATCTCCACGTTCTTGTCGATGATGGCCCGCCGGATGCGGGAGCGCCGGCCGATGTTCACGTTCTCGAAGACGATGCTCTCGCTCAACTCGGCGAACGAATTCACCCGAACCTTGGGGCTGAGCACGCTCTTGTGCACCTGGCCGCCGGAGATGATGCAACCGTCGCAGACCAAGCTGTCGGTGGCGTAGCCCACCCGATCGTGGGCCACGTCGTTGAACACGAACTTGGCCGGGGGGAGGGAACGGTTCTGGGTGTAGATGGGCCAGCGGTCGTTGTAGAGGTTGAAGATCGGGTCCACGTCGACCAGGTCCATGTTGGCCTGGTAGTAGACGTCGATGTTCCCGACGTCGCGCCAGTACCCACGCTCCTTGGGCTCCTGCCCGGCGTAGGTGTTCTCGGCAAAGTCGTAGACGAAGACCCGGGCGTGTTTGTACAGCTCACTGATGATGTTCTTGCCGAAATCGTGTGCGCTCTGCTCGTTGCCGGCGTCGCGGACCACTTCCTGGACCAAGGTCTCGGTCTCGAAGAGGTAGTTCCCCATCGAGGCCAGGCACAGCTTGGGGTTCCCCGGCATCGGCGGAGGGTGGCGGGGCTTCTCCTGAAATCCCCGCATGAGGCCGTCTGGCCCCACGTCGACGATGCCGAACTCATGCCCCTGCTCGATGGGGACCGGGATGGCGGCCACCGTGCAAGCGGCCCGGCGCTCCAGATGGAAGTCGAGCATCTTCTGCACGTCCATCCGGTACACGTGGTCGGCGCCAAAGACGAAGATCCGGTCGGGCTCCTCGTCAGTGATGAGGTTCAGGTTCTGGTAA
The DNA here is from genome assembly GCA_046725335.1 of Myxococcota bacterium. Lineage (GTDB taxonomy): Bacteria > Myxococcota > Myxococcia > Myxococcales > Myxococcaceae > RPRB01. The sequence continues at coordinate 18,153 of JBKOYI010000172.1, forward strand.
ATGGCGTCGGCGCTTCCCTTGTACCAGTCCAGCCCGGTCCGCATCTGGGCGGGCACCACATCGACGAAGTGACCGAGGAAGCTGCTCAACCTCCAGGCCCGGGTGAGGTGGTTGTTCAAGGAGTCCGACTTGTACTGGGTGAGCACCTTCATCTTGAGGATGCCCGAATTGGCACAGTTGGAGAGGACGAAGTCGATGATGCGGTAGCGCCCTCCGAAGGGAACCGCCGGCTTGGCCCGCTCGCGGGTGAGCGGCTCGAGCCGTGTTCCGGCGCCTCCGGCAAGGATCATCGCCAATGACTTCGCCATGGCCGCCT
>JBKOYI010000084.1:0-22635 GCA_046725335.1 Myxococcota bacterium
CGCGCCGTCCTGATAGTCCTGCTTGAGCAGGTACCCCTGCACCCGGGGCATAATCTGCGCGTTCACGAAGCCCACGGTCGTTCCCACCGCCTCGGCCTGGATCGGCACGTCCTTCTGGAGGACGGTCGTCACGAGGACCTCGGGCGGGGGTGGCGCGGGCGGCTCGGCTCTCTTGCAAGCGCTGCCCAAGGTCATCGCGAGCATGGCGAGCGTCGCTGCGAACGCACGTGACGCTCTCGAGATGCCGTCGTCCGTGACCGCCCCGATCCGTGTGCAGCCGGCGTGGGTGATCGGGACCTGCTTGTCTTGCCTGTTCATGACAACGCTCCGCCGCATATGACTCTGCACGCGGGCGTTGCAAGCGTCAGGCCGCGCGGTTCGGGGCGCCGCGTTTGCCGCCCGGCGGTGCGAAGGAGTCGCGCGGTTCGCGCCCGAACGCGGGGCCTATCTCGCGCAGTCCTGGTGAAAGCGTAGTGCCTGTCGCGTGATACGGCACGTGACGGAGCGCAGCGGCGCCGTCGCGTGCCGGCGGGCTCATGTCTGGGTGTCGGCGCTCGCCCTCGGTTCTCTCCCCGCCACGGGCAGCCGAGGCGCGCCGCCGTTGTGTATTCACAACGACGGCCGGGTGGCCTGGGTGCACGCGAGCCTCCACGGCGTCGGGGGGGCGTCTGTGGCTTACCGGTGAGACACGCGACGGCGGAACGCGAGCTTGTCGATCCCGAGCCGGCGAATGCGCGCTTCGAGCGTGGTGGGCGGGACGCCGAGCACCTCCGCCGCGCCGTCGACGCCGTATACCCGGCCGCGGCTCGCCTTGAGCGCCTCTTCGATTTGCTGGCGCTCGTCCCTGGAACCATCGGGCGGGGCGGGAAGGGCCTCGGAGCAGAGGATGGGCAGCTCGAAATCGGACAGGCCCAGGACGTGTCCCCCCGCGAGGATCACCGCGCGCTCGACGACGTTCTGCAGTTCGCGGATGTTCCCGGGCCACGGATAAGCGCGGAGTGCGGCCATGGCTGACTCGTCGATCGCACTGATGGTCTTTCCGACGTTGCGGGAGCACCGGCTCGCCCAGTACTCGGCGAGGATCGGGATGTCGTCGACCCGCTCGCGCAGAGCCGGCATGCGGATCGGGAAGACGTTGAGCCGGAAGAGAAGGTCGGCGCGGAACTTCCCCTCGTGGGCGGCTTCCTCCAGATCCCGGTTGGTGGCTGCGATCACACGCGCGTCCGTCCGCAGAGTCTCGCTGCCGCCCACACGCTCGAACTCGCGCTCCTGGAGTACGCGCAGCAGCATGACTTGGACCTGCGCCGGCAGCTCTCCCACCTCGTCGAGGAAGATCGTGCCCCCGGCGGCAAGCTCGAAGCGGCCCCGGCGCCGTTCCAGGGCGCCCGTGAAGGCCCCCCTCTCGTGCCCGAACAGCTCCGAAGCGACGAGCCCTTCGGGCAGGGCCGCACAGTTGACCTTCACCATGGCGCGCTTCGCTCGTGGCGACGCCGCGTGGATCGCGCGGGCGACGAGCTCCTTCCCGGTGCCCGTCTCGCCGGTGATCAGCACGGTGGCGTCGGTCGCCGCCACGAGTCCGATCCGCTCCAGCACCTGGCGCAGCCCCGGGGAAGCCCCGATGATCCCGCCCGCCGCCGCCGTCGTCGCGGCGATCTCTTCCCGCAGAGCGACGTTCTCGTCTTCAAGCAGCGATCGGAGCCGCTGGATCTCCGCAAAGGCGAGCGCGTTCGCGACCGCCGTGGTCACAGGCCGCGCGACGTCCTCGAGGATCGACACCTCGTCGGCCGAAAAAGGCGAGGGCGTCGTCCGGCAGACCACCATGGCCGCAACGAACTCGTCGCCCATCGTCAGCGGCAGCATGACCGCGCACTCGGCACCCGCTTGCTTCATCCCCGCCCCATCGCAACGCGGATCGGTGCTGATGTGGTCGAGGACCAGTGTCCGACGGTCGCGCTCCATGGCGTCGCGCAAGAAGGGGGTATGCTGCCAACTGTCCCCCGTACCGCCGCTTGCTTCCGAGAACCGCTGCACGTAGGCGTCCGGGCTCTCGCCCGAGGCCCGCGGAGAGCGGGTGAAGTAGATCCCGCGAGCCCGGACCCTCTCGCGTTCGTGTGTGACCACTCCGATCAGGTCGATCGGCACGAGCCCCTCGAGCCCGCCCGCCACGGCCTCCAGCACGCTCGAGAGGTCGCGGCGCGAGTTCGCCGCCTGCGCCACGGCTAGGAGCGCCTGGTACTTCGCCTCTCCCGACCACCGACCGTCCATGACGGAGCGTGAAGTAACCGCAATCTCCGGCCGGCTTGCAACCCCCCAAGCGCACGCGGCTGCGGTGCCCGACTGCGCCAAAGCCGCCGACGCCGGACGGCCCATGGTCGTGCAGCGGTCCAACGCGAGGCTCGAACGTGTTAGGGGACGCGGGTTCGTCGTGGTGGTTTCACGACGAGGAACGGGAGATTCGGACGCGGCCGAGCAAAAAACGGTCGCCTCGACCGGGGCTTTAGGAGGCGGCCCAGGGCGTGCCGAGCGGCACGAGAGTTGCGCTGGGACCGGCCGGAGCGAGATGAGCCTGGAGGCTACCCTGCCCGTGGTCCGGACCCCCGGCCCGTGCCGGCCGGGGAGAGCTTCGCGCGTCCGCGAGCACGTCGGCGCACGCGCACATCCAGTATCACCGCAGGGCGGGGGGTGCTCGCAGTCATGACGAATCGTCGGTCGCACAGCAAAGGACGCGGGGGAACTGACATGAGCGGTCGTCGTCGACGGACCGTCCCGTCTTCGGGGTCGCGCGCGTCGAGTCCGCGGCTCATGATCACCCAAGACCGAGGGGGGCCCGGAAGGGCACGCGTCATCGGGTCGCTGACTGGCGACACCGTGCAGATACTTCTCGATGCCGTGGACAGCGGCGTGGCCGTCCTCGATCTCGCGGAAGTCGTCCAGGTCGACGATCCCGCAGTGCACGTCCTCGCCAGACTGGGAGAGGAGCGCTGCACGCTTGTCGCCTGTCCCCGGTGGCTCGAGCTGTGGCTGGCACGCGTGTGCGGCAAGGCGGACGTTTAGGAGCCTGGTCGTGCGAAGGCGGACGTCCCATATCGCAACGCGCACGCGCTCTCCCACCAATAAGCTGCCCCCGTCGGGACCGTGCGTCGCACGCAGGACTCGCGAAACCTCCGTGCAGCTCGAGCCCGACACCCTCCTTCCCGAGCAGTTCGGGAACCTGGGCCGACGCTGGACGCAGCCCGAGCACCGGCTGATGCTGGCCGTGCTCGAGGACGCCGTTCACGCATATCAGACCGGCTGTGCGTCAGACGGCGGCGAGCGTCGACTGCACTTCCGCGAGACGGCCGAGTGGTTCGCCTCCGACGATACGGAGTGGCCGTTCTCCTTCGTCACCATCTGTCAGCACTTCGGCATCGAGCCGGAGTACGTCCGCGCCGGGCTGCGCCGGTGGCGCGAGCGGCACGTCGCCCGCGTCCCCGTTGCCGTGCGCGCCGTCCCCATTCGCATCCGTCGCGTGCGCGGCTCCCGGCACCGGATCATGAGCCTCCGAGGCTGGTCCGACGAAGCGTGAGCGCCGGCTTCAGTTGGGCTTCACGATTCCGAGTCGCTTCATCAGCGACTGCAGCGTCGTACGCTTCTTGCCGAGACGCGCCGCCGCTCCTCGCGGGCCGGCCAGCACCCAATTCGCTTGTTCCAGCGCGCGGAGGACCGCCGTCCGCTCCGCATCCGGATCCACCGCGCATCGATCGGCCATCGCGCCCGCGCCCCGGCGCCGGCGCACGAGGTCCTCGAGAAGGACCTTGAGCGGGCGCCACGCGACAGGATCATCGCGGGCTCGATCAGATTCGCGAGCTCGCGCACGTTCCCGGGCCACGCATAGGCACACAGCGCCTCGAGCGTCTCGGCCGGGATCACGTTGATGTGGCGGTTCAAGTGGAAGATGCGCTGCGGGCATCACCCGCACGCGAGAAGTCAGATCGGCCGCCGAGAGCGGCCTCAGTCGCCGGATCTGCGGAAACGAGAACGGCACGGAGCCGAAATTTTGGTCGCTGGTAAAACCGGCTGTGCATCCGGATCGGATCCCGACGAGCATGGCGATTGCTAGCATGTCATGACCTGCGTCCCCCTCACCCGAGCGGGCACCATCGCGCCGATCGTCGACTTCCTGGAACGGGTCGGGGTCCGTCTGGACCCCGTGTTCGCGATGGCGGGATTACCACCCTGGATCATGGCGGATCGGGAGGCATTGATCCCGGGGACGAGTCCCGCCCGTCTCTTAGGCGTAGCGCTCCGACACGCCGACATCCCGAACCTCGGCCTGACCGCCGGCGAGCGCGCCGACATCGGGCGCCTTGGGACATTTGGCCGTCTGATCCGCAGCGCGCCCAGCTTGGGCGCCGCGCTCGAATCGGCCGTGCGTTACAGCAGCACGATGACCTCGAATCGGCCACTCGATCTCCGTCCGCGGGGCGAGTACGTCGACTTCTCCATGACCATCGTGGACCGTTTCGATCCGCGGGACGCCGCATGGCAGCAGGACAACCAGTTCAGCCTCGGGCTCATGATCGCCGTCGTGCGCCTCGCGACGGGCCCGAGCTGGCGACCCGCCGAGGTGCGTCTCCAGACCGATGAGAGTCCCGGCCTCCGAGACGCGCAGTCGCTGGCGGGCGTCCCGGTCGCATTCCGGCAGCCCATGACGATGATCTCCATCCGGCGTGCGCTCCTCCCGATGCGTCTCCCGGCTGTTTCACCGACCGACGTGCCCGGCAATGTCGAGAGCTGGAGGTCGTCCGCACCCGCCCACGACTTCGCCGGGTCGATTCGACAGGCAGTCGAGACGCTCGCTTGCGGAGAGAGGTTCCCGAGCGTTCGACAAACGGCAGACTTCGTCGGCATGAGCGTGCGCACGCTCCAGCGCCGCTTGGCGGAGGCCGGCGTGAGCCATGAGGTACTGGTCGTCCAGACGAGACTGGCGACGGCCGCCGCGGTGCTCGAGCAGACCAACGGCAGGATCCTCGATCTCGCAGTCGACCTCGGGTATTCCGATCATGCCAATTTCACGCGGGCGTTCCGGCGATGGGTCGGGTGCTCGCCGCTAGAATATCGCGCGAGACACCGGCGGCAGCGCGCGGCGAACGGCTGCGGCGCCGGAGTCGCGACGAACCGCATCGCGCCGCACCGTTCGGACGTCGAGAGAGGCTCGGGGATGGACGCCGGATCGCCACTCGCCGAGCGTGCGCTCCCGGGAGCGAGCTCGATCCGTCGGTCCGGTTCTAGACGTTGTCGCCCTCGGTCGACGTCGTCTTCGCGGCGGCGGCCTCACTTCCCCACCGCCATCCCGTGATGTCCGGCATGTCGTCGCCCTGCTCGCAGATGTACCGCTGGTGCTCGATCAGCTTGTCGCGGATCGCCTGCTTCGCGTACGCCGCCCGCGTGCCGAGCTGCGGGAGGCGATCGATCACGTCGGCCACCAGGTGGAAGCGATCGAGCTCGTTCCGCACCGCCATGTCGAACGGTGTCGTGGTCGTCCCCTCCTCCTTGTAGCCGCGCACGTGGATGTTCGCGTGGTTCGTGCGCCGATACGTGAGCCGATGGATCAGCCACGGGTAGCCGTGGAACGCGAAGATGACCGGCTTGTCCCGGGTAAAGAGCACGTCGAAGTCGCGGTCGGAGAGCCCGTGTGGGTGTTCGCTCGACGGCTGGAGCTTCATCAGGTCGACGACGTTGATGACGCGCACCTTCAGCTCCGGCGCGTGCCGGCGGAGAATGTCGACGGCAGCGAGCGTCTCGAGCGTCGGGACGTCGCCGCAGCAGGCCATCACCACGTCCGGCTCGCCCCCGCGGTCGTTGCTCGCCCACTCCCAGATGCCGATGCCCGCCGTGCAGTGCTCGATCGCCTGCTGCATCGTGAGCCACACCGGCGCCGGCTGCTTTCCGGCGATGATCACGTTCACGTAGTTTCGGCTGCGGAGACAGTGGTTGGTGACGCTGAGGACGCAGTTCGCGTCGGGCGGCAGGTAGACGCGGATCACCTCGGACTTCTTGTTGACGACGTGATCGATGAAGCCCGGATCCTGGTGGCTGAAGCCGTTGTGGTCCTGCCGCCAGACGTGCGACGAGAGGAGGTAGTTGAGCGACCCGATCGGCCGCCGCCACGGGATCTCGCGGCAGACCTTCAGCCACTTCGCGTGCTGGTTGAACATCGAGTCGACGATGTGGATGAAGGCCTCGTAGCAGCTGAAGAAGCCGTGCCGGCCGGTCAGGAGATATCCCTCGAGCCATCCCTGGCACTGGTGCTCGCTCAGGACCTCCATGACGCGACCGTCGGGGCTGAGATGGTCGTCGTCGGGCAGGATCTCCGCCATGTAGCAGCGGTACGTCACCTCGAGGACGTCCTGCCAGCGGTTCGAGTTGTTCTCGTCGGGACTGAAGAGACGGAAATTCCGGCTCTCGAGATTGCGCTTCATCACGTCGCGGAGGAACATGCCCTGCACGCGCGTGGCCTCCGCGGTCGCCGCACCGGGGCTGGGGGCGTCCACGGCGTAGGAACGGAAGTCGGGAAGCTTCAAGTCCTTCAGCAGGAGCCCGCCGTTGGCGTGCGGGTTGTCGCTCATCCGTCGGTGCCCGACGGGCGGCAGGGCGGCGAGCTCGGAGACGAGCCGCCCGGACTCGTCGAATAGCTCCTCGGGCCGATAGCTCTTCATCCAGCCTTCGAGGATGCGGACGTGCTCGGGCGCGTCCATGTCGCCCATCGGCACCTGATGCGCGCGCCAGTAGCCCTCGCACTTCTTGCCGTCGATCTCCTTCGGACAGGTCCAGCCCTTCGGCGTCTGCAGCACGATCATCGGCCAGCGCGGACGCGCCCCGACGCGTTTGGTCCGCGCGTCCATCTGGATGCTCTGGATCTCGGCGACGACGGCGTCGAGCACCGCCGCGAGCGCCTGGTGAACTTTCTCGGGCTCGTCGCCCTCGACGAAGCGCGGCGCGTAGCCGTAGCCATCGAGGAGGCTCTGGAGCTCGTTCCGCGGGATGCGGGCGAGATAGCAAGGGTTCGCGATCTTGTAGCCGTTGAGATGCAGGATGGGGAGCACCGTGCCGTCGCGTGCGGGGTTCAGGAACTTGTTCGAGTGCCAGCTGGTCGCTAGCGGGCCCGTCTCCGCCTCGCCGTCGCCGACAACGCACGCGACGATCAGGTCCGGGTTGTCGAACGCGGCGCCGTATGCGTGCGACAGCGCGTAGCCGAGCTCGCCGCCCTCGTGGATCGAGCCCGGCGTCTCCGGGGCGACGTGGCTCGGGATCCCGCCCGGGAAGCTGAACTGCTTGAAGAGCTTCCGCATCCCATCGACGTCCTGCCCGATGTCCGGGTAGATCTCGCTGTACGTCCGTTCGAGATATGCATTTGCGACGATTGCGGGCCCCCCGTGCCCGGGCCCGATGACGTAGATCATGTCGAGGTCGTGCGCCTTGATGACGCGATTCAGGTGAACGTAGATCAGGTTCAGCCCCGGCGTCGTCCCCCAGTGACCGAGGAGGCGCGGCTTCACGTGCGAGCGCCGCAGCGGTTCCCTGAGCAGCGGGTTGTCGTAGAGGTAGATCTGACCGACCGATAGGTAGTTCGCGGCCCGCCAGTAGGCGTGCATCCTGCGAAGCTCCTCGCTCGACAGCGGGTTCGTCTCGGGGCTCATCGCGCCTCCCTCGTTTGAAGCTTGCTGATGATCGTCTCGTTCCGGTCGTTTCGCGCGCGATCTATCCGGATGCCGAGGTGTTCGAGGCCGCGGCACGTCTCGTCGCGAACGGGCGCCGCGCGCGCTGGCCGACCCCGCCCGTGAAGACGAGCGTGTCGATCCCGCCCAGGACGGCAGCGAGCGCCCCGATGTGCTTGCGTAGCACGTGGCAGAAGAGCTCGACCGCCTCGGCGGCGCGCGGATCGGTCGCGGGCCTCGAACAGGGCCTTCATGTGCGACGTCGTGCCCGACACGCCGAGGAGACCGGATTCGCGGTCGACGAGGTGCTCGATCGACGAGGCATCGTATCCCTCGTGCGCCAGAAGGTGCACGAGGACGCCCGGGTCGAGGTCGCCGCTCCGCGTGCCCATCATCAGGCCGCCGGCGGGCGAGAAGCCCATGGTCGTGTCCACGGGGCGCCCGTCGCGTACGGCCGCCAGGCTCGCGCCATTGCCGAGGTGCGCAATGACGGCCCGGCCGAGCGTCGCGGCGCCCAGCGCGGCGAGGACGTACTCGTAGGAGAGCCCATGGAACCCGTAGCGCTGGATGCCCCGGGCCGCCAGCGCGCGCGGCAGCGGCAGGCGGTGCGCGACCGCCGGCATGCCGCGGTGGAACGCGGTGTCGAAGCACGCGACCTGCGGAAGCCAGGGAAAGAGCGCGCTCACCGTGTCGATGCCGGCCAGCGCTGCCGGCAGATGAAGCGGTGCGAGCGGCACGAGCGTGCGGAGCTCGGCGAGGAGGCGTGGCGTGACCGGCTCCGGCGCGTCGTGTGCGGCGCCGCCGTAGACGACGCGGTGACCGATCGCGTGCGGGCGGAGGGCATCCCAGCCGGTCACGATGCCCCGGCTCGCGAGCACCAGGGCGAGCGGCTTCCCCCTTGAGCTTTGTTGATTGATAGTCCCGTCCTGCATGATCACGCCGCTGATGAAGTTGGCGGCGTCCGGCGCGGTGAAGAGCATTTCCCGATACGCGCCCCAACTCTCCTCGGTGGACCGGATCCCGAGGGCGTCGAATCGCCTGGTTAACGTGTCCGGGGTCTCGTCGGCGGCCAAGATGCCCTTCCCGTCTGCGACCAACGTCTTGGCGGTGCCCTCGATGTCGTGATCCATCGTCAAGATCCTCCCGGGAGGCGGCCCGAAAGTTTCGTCAGGTCTCGCAGCCGTTCAAGCGCGCATTCGGACAGCATCTTCTCCGTGAAGCGCCAGCGCCAGTTGCCCGCGGCCCGGCCCGGAACATTCATCCGGGCCTCGTTTCCGAGATTGAGGAGGTCCTGGAGCGGCGCGATCGCAAGGGCGGCCACGGACGTCCACGCCAGGTGCATCAGGGCCGGCGCCACCTCCTCGGGCGCGGCGGATCCGGAGCGCCCGAGATGGCCCCCCACGTCGCGCCGTTGCCCGTCTGACATGGCCTCGTACCAGCCGCGCGTGGTGGGATTGTCGTGAGTCCCCGTGTACACGGCGGTGTTAGAAACGTAGTTGCGGGGCAGATGCGGGTTGTCCGCCTTGCGGTCGAAGGCGAATTGAAGCACCCGCATGCCCGGCAGGCGGAACTGGTCGCGCAGCGCGGTCACGTCGGGCGTGATCAGCCCCAGGTCTTCGGCGATGAAGGGCAGGGCGCCGAGGCCCTTCTCGACGGCCCTGAAGAACTCGGCGCCCGGGCCTCGAACCTATTCGCCCGTCTGCGCCGTCGAGGCTCCCGCTGGCACGTGCCAGGCTGCAGCAAAGGCGCGGAAGTGATCCAGTCGAATCACGTCCACGTGGGCCAGCAGCGCGTGGAAGCGCGCGATTGACCAGCGATATCCGCTCTGCCGAAGAGCGTCCCAGTCGTAGACGGGGTTGTCCCAGAGCTGCCCGTTTGCGCTGAAATAGTCGGGAGGCACTCCCGCGACCACCTTCGGATGGTGTTCCTCGCCGAGCAAGAAGAGCTCTGGATTGGCCCAGACGTCGCTCGAGTCGGGCGAAACGAAGAAGGGCAGATCGCCGATCAACCACACGCCCTTCTCATGCGCGCGTCGCTGGAGGCGCTCCGCCTGCCGGGAGAGCAGGAATTGAGCAAAGCGAACGAGTTCGATCTGGTTCGCCAGCTCGTGCCGCGCCTGAGCCAGGGCAGCCGGATTGCGCCGGACCAGCTCGACAGGCCACTCGCGGTAGCAGGCGCCGTTGTACCTGGCCTTCAGCGCGCGGAAGAGGGCGTAGTCGTCCAGCCAGAGCCCCTGGTCCTGACAGAACCACTCATACCCGGGTCGGAGGTCGGGACGGGCGCCGTTGCTGAAGCGGCTCCATGCTCTCTCGAGCAGGCGGACTTTGAACGGAACGACCTTCTCGTATTCGACGGCGGTCGGCGAAAACGCATGACCCGTGCAATCCGCCGCTCGCAACAGCCCGTCCTCGATCAGGCCGTCCGGGCTGATCAGCAGCACGTTGCCGGCGAACGAAGACAGGCACTGATACGGTGAGTCGCCATACCCCGTCGGTCCGAGCGGCAGCGCCTGCCACCAGCTCTGCCCGGCCTGATGAAGGCGGTCCACCCATGCGAACGCAGCCGGTCCGAGATCGCCGATGCCGTAGGGCGATGGCAGCGACGTGACGTGCAGCATCACACCCGAAGCGCGGTATCCCGGCGGAAACGGGGCGACGCTGGTGCCCCGGCCACTCATGCGGCGGATCCCATGGCACTGTCGACGATGGCGCGAGCCTCGGCCACGATGGCGTGCAGGTGTGACTGGTCGACGAAGCTCTCGGCGTAGATCTTGTAGATGTCCTCCGTGCCCGAGGGCCGAGCCGCGAACCAGCCGCGCCGGGCAACGACCTTCAGGTCGCCGATCGGAGCGCCATTGCCCGGGGCGCGAGTAAGTTTGGCGACGATGCGATCGCCGGCGAGCGTCGACCCCTGGACCGCCTCCGGCGCGAGCTTCCCTAGGCGCGCCTTCTGCTCGGCGGTCGCCGCGGCGTCGAGGCGCGCATAGCACGGCTCGCCGAGCTCGGCGGTGAGGTCGCGGTAGTGGTCGCCCGGGTCCTTGCCGGTGCGCGCAGTGATCTCGGCCGCGAGCAGATTCGGCACGAGGCCGTCCTTGTCCGTCGTCCGCACCCCGCCGTCGAGCCGGAGGAACGTGGCGCCGGCGCTCTCCTCGCCGCAGAAGCCGATCGTCCCGCGAACGAGTCCGTCGACGAACCACTTGAACCCGACCGGCACCTCGATGACCTGCCGTCCGAGGCGTGCCGCCACCCGGTCGATCATGCCGCTGCTCACGACCGTCTTCCCGACGGCGACCGCACTCGACCAGCGCGGGCGATCGCGGAAGAGGGAGTCGATGGCGACGCTCAGGTAGTGGTTAGGATCGAGGAGCCCGGCGCTTCGGCTGACGACGCCGTGCCGATCGGCGTCCGTGTCGCTCGCGAACGCGACGTCGAACCGGTCCCTCAGGCCAACCATGCGCGCCATCGCGTACGGCGACGACGGGTCCATCCGGATCTTCCCGTCCCGGTCGACGGTCATGAAGCGGAAGGTCGGGTCGACGACGTCGTTCACGACCGTGAGGTCGAGCCCGTACCGCTCCGCGATCGCGTGCCAGTAGTCGACGCTCGCGCCGCCGAGCGGATCGACCCCGATGCGCACGCCGCTCGCGAGGATGGTGTCGAGGTCGACCACCGAGGCGAGATCGGCGACGTATGCGTCGCGGTACTCGTGCGAGTGGGTCGTCGGCGCCGTGCGGGCGCGGTCGAATCGCATCCGTGCGACCCCACGCAGGCGGTCGGTGAGGAAGGCGTTCGCACGCTCCTCGATCCACCGGGTCACCTGCGTGTCGGCGGGTCCGCCATGCGGCGGATCGTACTTGAAGCCGCCGTACTCGGGCGGGTTGTGGGAGGGCGTGATGACGATGCCATCCGCGAGCCCGCTCCGCCGCTCGCGGTTGTATCCCAGCACCGCGTGCGACACGACCGGGGTCGGCGTATATCCGTCCCGGGCATCGACCATGACGTCGACGCCGTTCGCGGCCAGTACCTCGAGCGCGGTCGCGAACGCGGGCTCGGAGAGCGCGTGCGTGTCGAAGCCGATGAAAATCGGTCCGTCGATGCCCTCGCGCTTCCGGTGGAGGCAGATCGCCTGCGTGATCGCGACGATGTGGTCCTCGTTGAAACCGCCGTCGAGCGAGGAGCCGCGATGTCCCGACGTTCCGAAGACCACCCGCTGGGCGGGCACCGATGGATCTGGATGTCGGTTGTAGTAAGCGCGGATCAGCCTCGTGACGTCTACGAGGGCCGACGGCGGTGCCGGCTTGGCGGCCAGCGGGCTGATCGTTGCCATGTCTACGTCACGATGCAGGGCTTCGCGTTCCAGATCCCGGCGGCGTACTCGGCGATCGTCCGGTCGCTCGAGAACTTCCCCGACGCCGCGACGTTGAGGATCGCCTTCCGCGCCCACGCGTCCGGGTCCGCGTAGAGCGCGCCGAGCCGGCCGCTCGCCTCCAGGTACGCGCGGAGATCGGCGAGGTGCATGTAGTAGTCGCCGCGCGTGAGGAGCGCATCGCGGATCGGCTCGAACACCCCGGCGTCGTTCCGGCTGAAGTGGTTCGAGAACACGAGATCGAGCGCGGCGCGCGTCTCGGGCTCGTGCTCGTAATGCCACCGCGGACTGTACCAGGCGCGGCTCCCGGCGACCTGCTCTGCGGTGAGGCCGAAGAGAAAGAAGCTCTCCTCGCCCGCTTCCTCCACCATCTCGATCGTGGCCCCGTCGCGCGTTCCGAGCGTGAGCGCGCCGTTCATCATGAACTTCATGTTGCTCGTGCCGCTCGCCTCGTAGCCGGCGGTCGAGATCTGGTTCGAGACGTCGGTCGCCGGGATCAGCCGCTCCGCGAGCGTGACGCAGTACTCGGGCAGAAAGACGACCTTGAGGCGGCCTCGTACGGTCGGATCGGCGTCGATGACGCCGGCGATGTCGTTCACGAGCTTGATGATGACCTTCGCGAGGCGGTAGGCCGGCGCCGCCTTCCCCGCGAAGAAGAACGTCCGCGGAACGACGTCGAGGCGGGGATTCGCCCGGAGGCGGTCGTAGAGGACGACGATCCGCAGCGCGTTCAGGAGCTGCCGCTTGTACTCGTGGATGCGCTTCACCTGGCAGTCGAAGATCGTGTCCGGGTCGACGGCCTGGCCGGTCGTCGAGCGCACCCAGTCGGCGAACCGCGTCTTCGCGTCGCGCTTCGCGCGGCGAAAGGCGTCGCGGAATCCGGCGTCGTCCGCGAGCGGCGCGAGTCGCTTCAGCTCGGCGAGGTCGGTCACCCAGCCCGCGCCCATCGCCTCGGTGATCGCGCCGGCGAGCGCAGGGTTCGCGAGCCGCAGCCAGCGTCGCGGCGTCACACCGTTCGTCTTGTTGCTGAAGCGCTCGGGGAAGAGCTCCGCGAGGTCGCGGACGGTCGTCCTGCGCAGCAGCTCGGAATGGATCGCCGACACGCCGTTGGTGCTGTGCGAGCCGACGATCGCGAGGTTCGCCATGCGGATCTTCGGCGCGGCGCCCTCCTCGACGACGCTCACGCGCGCGACGCGGCCCTCGTCGCCGGGGAAGCGCCCGCGGACGTCGTCGACGAGGCGGCGATTGATCTCGTCGACCAGCTCCAGGTGGCGCGGCAGGAGGATGGCGAACCACTCGCGCGGCCACCGCTCGAGCGCTTCGGGCAGGAGCGTGTGGTTCGTGTACGCGAGCGTCCGGCGCGTCAGGTCCCAGGCCTCGTCCCACGGCAGGTGGGCGTCGTCGAGCAAGAGGCGCAGCAGCTCGGGCACGGCCATCGCGGGATGCGTGTCGTTCAGCTGGATTGCCACGTGGTCGGGCAGCGCGCGCCAGTCGGCGTTTCGCCGGCGGAAGCGGCGGACGAGGTCGGCGAGTGCGCAGGCGACCAGGAAGTACTCCTGCACGAAGCGGAGCCCCTGGCCCATCATCGTCGAATCGTCCGGGTAGAGGACGCGAGTGAGCGACTCGGCCCCGAGCCTCTCGGCCAGCGCGCCGACGAAGTCCCCCTGGCTGAACTGCGCGAAGTCGAAGTAGTCCTCCGCCGCCGCTGCCCAGAGCCGCAGCGTGTTGATCGTCTTTCCGCCGTAGCCGACGACGGGACGGTCGAACGGCAGGCCGATCAGCGTCGACGGGCGGCCGGGGATCGGCTGGAGGGCGCCGGCCCGGATCTCGAACGAGCAGTTGAGGTTCACCTCGACGCACTCGTCGGGGCGCGCCACCTCCCATGGGTCCGGACGACGGAGCCAGTTGTCCGGCTGCTCGCGCTGCGCTCCGCCCTCGATCGTCTGCCGGAACATGCCGTACTCGTAGCGGAGCCCGTACCCCATGGCGGGCAGCTGCATCGTCGCCATCGATTCGAGGAAGCACGCCGCGAGCCGTCCGAGCCCGCCGTTGCCGAGCCCGGCGTCGGGCTCCTGCTCCAGTAGTCCGAGCCAGTCGAGCCGGTGCTCATCCGCGACCCGCCGGGCGATCGGGTCGAGCAGCAGGTTCATGACGTTGTTCGCGAGCGAGCGGCCGATCAGGAACTCCATCGAGAGGTAGTAGATGCGCTTCGGATTCTCGCGCTCGTAGGTCTGCTCCGTGCGAATCCACCGCTGGGACAGGACGTCTCGCACCGAGTGCGCGACCGCCTCGAAGCGCTCGCGCGCCCCGGCCGATGTGAGGTCCCGAACGCTGTCGAAGAGCAGATGGCGTTCGTAGAGCGCATCGGAAGTCCCCGAGAACTGGACCGGACCGCAGCCGTACTGCGCGAGCAGGGTCGCCGGATCGGCTCCTCCACTCGGCTCGGCAGGCCGGCTCGTGGCCTGCTGCCGATCCTTCGCCTGCTTGCTCCTCGTGGTCGCCATCGTCGTTCACGCCCCTCAGGCGAGCCGGAGCACGATACGGCCATCGACGTGCCCGGCCCGCAGATCGGAGAGGACGCGGTTGACGTCCTCGAGGCGGGCCTCGTGAAAATGAGCGCGCACTTTCCCCTCCCCGGCGAAGAGGATGGCTTCGGCGAGGTCCTCCCGCGTCCCGACGATGGAGCCGCGGATGGTGATCCGCTTCAGCACGACGTCGAAGATGGGCGTCGGGAACCTCCCGGCGGCAGGCCGACCAGGCTCACGGTGCCCTTGCGCCGCCCCATTTGGAGCGCCTGCACGAACGCGACCGGCGACACCGCCGTCACGAGCACGCCGTGTGCGCCGCCGCCGGTCTCCTTGACGATCTGCCGCGCCGCATCGGGGGCCTTCGCGTCGACCGCCACGTCGGCGCCGAGCGAGCGGGCGAGCGCGAGCTTCGTCTCGCCCACGTCGAGCGCCGCGACGTGGAGTCCCATCGCCTTGGCGTACTGCACCGCCAGGTGCCCGAGCCCGCCGATGCCGGAGACCGCGAGCCATTGCCCCGGCCGCGTCTCCGTCTCCTTGATGCCCTTGTAGGTCGTGACGCCGGCGCAGAGGATCGGCGCCATCGCCGCGAAGTCGGGACGCTCCGGAAGGCGGGCGACGTACGCCGCCGATCCGATCGCGTACTCCGCGAACGTACCGTCCACGCTGTAGCCGCTGTCGTGCTGGACCTCGCACAGCGTCTCCCAGCCCGTGACGCAGTGCTCGCACGTGCCGGCGTCGTGCAGCCATGCGACCCCGACGCGGTCGCCCTCTTTGACGCGCGTCACGCCGCGACCCACCGCGGCCACGATCCCCGCCCCTTCGTGACCGGGGACGAACGGCAGCGTCGGCCTGACCGGCCAGTCGCCGTCCGCGGCATGCAGATCGGTGTGGCAGACGCCGCTCGCAAGGACCTTGACGAGGACCTCGCCCGGGCCTGGGGTCGGAATCGGAACTTCGTCGATGGTGAGCGGCTTGCCGAAGGCGCGGACCACGGCCGCCTTCATCGTCTTGGCCACGGCGACCTCGTCGGGCGATCGTTCCGATCGCTGGTTGGAAGCGTCATGGCTCTCCTCTTTATGGAGCCCGACCGCGCCGTGCTTGTCATGATGCGCCGCCGACCTTGGCCGTCCGCCGTGGCGTGCATTGACAAGCACGACGGAGCGGCGTCGTGCTTCAAGTCGGAACGTGCGCACATCGCGGATGCACGCACAACAGAAGCGTCGCGCGATGCTCGCGCGGGCACGAACCCCATCCGGCGTCGGAAGGAGGGAACAAGCCATGGTCGAGAGGACGATTCGCATCACGGCGTCGGCGGGCGCGGCGGTCGCACTTGCGGTCGCGTTGATCGCCGGACTTCCGGACGGCGTCCGGGCCGCGGACGAATTCGAGAAAATCCAGGCCGAGGCCGGACGGCAGTGGTACGATGCGTACTGTACGCCCTGTCACGGCGCGGCCGGCGCGCCCGGCTCTGCCACGTTCACGGACGGCAAGAAACCGGTCGACCTGCGGGATTACGTGGCACGGAATGGCGGACGGTTCCCCGCGGAGCGCTGGATCAGCGTCGTGACGACCGAGAACCCGACGCTGGCCCACACGGCCGTCTGGGAGAAGATCCGGAAGTCGCAAGGAACGTCGATCTCGTCGGATGCCGCCGGGCGTGCCATCGTGGTCTCGATCGCCTACTACGTGCGCTCGATCCAGCGGTGAACTGCGGCGCGCCGCATCCGTGGCGTGCGCGGACGCTACGCAGCGACGACCGTGGAGCGACTGAACGGGCGACGCATCGTTCGCGGCCGTTCGAAGCACGACGACGACGTGGGTGGAGCACGCGATGACACCGGTGGCTGACGAGCGGCTCATCTCGAATAGGTTCTCCATCGACCGCGCGTGGAACCACGTCCATCGGCTCGCCGATGGAACCGACGTGACGGTCCGGTTGCTGCGTCCCGAGGATCGCGACGCTTTTCTGGCTGGCTTCGAGCGCCTGTCTCCAGAGTCGCGCTACTTCCGTTTCTTCACGCCCATGCCCCGGATGCCGACGAGGGTGCTGAACCGCCTGCTGCATGCGGACGGCATCGACCACGTCGCCCTGTCGGCATGGCGCAACGCCGACGACGGCAGGACGGAGCCGATCGGCGTGGCGCGCTTCGTTCGTCTCGTGGCAGGAGGCGACACGGCGGAGGCGGCGATCGCCGTCGTGGACGACATGCAAGCGCGCGGCGTCGGCCGGCTGCTGCTCGCCGATCTCTGCGACGCCGCGCGCGAGCGCGGCATCCGTCGCTTCTGGGGCGAGATCATTGTCGGCAACAAGGCCGTCGTCGGCCTGCTCCACGACGTCGACGCCACACTGGTCGCCGTCGAGGGGAACATCGTCGTCTACGAGCTCGACGTGCCCGGTGCCCCCGGAGTGGAGCCGGCCCACGGCATCCTGGTCCGGACGCTCGGTTCGATCGCGCGCGGGCTGGCGATGCCGCGCCCCTTGGACCGCCAGCGCCGGCGCGCCGGTCGGTAATCGTCGCCAGGTCGGCGTCGAACGGTCGACTCGGAATTTCTCAGGGACTTCTTCCCGGTGATTTCTGCGGCTTTGCGTTCCGGCTATTCCGCGCGTCGTTCGATGCGTCGTCTCAGGGAGCCATGCTCAGTGAACCTGCTGGCGGTCGACGGCGGGCGCGACGCTGCGCGACTCGCGCAGGAACGTCTCGATCGCGGCGTGCACAGACGGAAAGACGGTGATCTCGTCGAGGTGTTCGCCGAGGCCGAGTCGTCTGATCTGCTCGCGGAGCGGCCGGTTGGCGCGCGCGAACTTCAAGGCGATCCCTTGCGCGTCGAGCTCGGCGCCGAGCCGGACCAGCATCTCGGCGGCCGTCACGTCCAGCTCGGTCACCGCCTGGACGTCGACCAGCACGCATCGCACCCGGCTGCGGCACGCAGCGACGAGCCCGCGGATGCGCTGTATGAAGTGATCGGCGTTGGCGAACACGAGCGGTGCGTAGAATCGGTAGGCGATCAATCCGGGGACGGTCTCGGTCGCCGAGGCGTCGCCGACGTCATGAAAGCTCGTGGTGCCCGGCAGCCGCTGCAGGACGGCGTCCACCGGCCGGGCGAGACGCCCGAGAAGCACGATGAGGGACAGCATTACGCCGATCACGATCCCCGGCACGACGCCGACGACGAGCACGCCGAGCGTTCCCGCTGGGCGCGAGCTTCGCGGACGGCAGCGTTAACTTCTGCGTGTTCTCGCGCAAGGCGGAGGCCGTCGAGCTGCTGCTCTTCGACGACGCCGGCGCCGAGGAGCCCAGCCGGGTGATCCGGCTCGAGGAGCCGGCGCATCGGACCTACCACTACTGGCACGGGTTCGTGCCCGGTCTGCGCCCGGGACAGGTGTACGCCTACCGCGCGTTCGGCCCGTGGGACCCGACGCACGGGCTGCGCTTCGATCCCGCAAAGGTGCTCGTCGACCCCTACGCACGCGCCGTCGTCGTCCCCGACCGATATTACCGCGTGGCGGCGAGCGGCCCGGGCGACACGACGGCGATCGCGATGCGCAGCATCGCCGTGGACCCGCACCTCTACGACTGGGAAGGCGATGCGCCGCTCCGCCGGCCGTTCGCGACCACGGTGATCTACGAGATGCACGTCGCCGGGTTCACGCGGCATCCGAGCTCCGGCGTGGCGTCGCCGACGCGCGGCACCTACGCGGGCCTGGTCGAGAAGATTCCCTATCTGCAAAACCTCGGCATCACGGCGGTCGAGCTGCTGCCGGTCTTCCAGTTCGACGCGCAGGACTGCCCGCCGGGGCTCGTCAACTATTGGGGCTATTCGCCGGTCTCGTTCTTCGCGCCCCACGCGGGGTACAGCTCGCGTGCCGATCCGCTCGGGCCGGTCGACGACTTCCGGGACATGGTGAAGGCGCTGCACCGCGCGGGCATCGAGGTCATCCTGGACGTCGTCTACAACCACACGGCGGAAGGCGACGAGCACGGCCCCACGCTGTCGCTCCGCGGGCTCGACAACGACACGTACTACCTCCTCGACACCGATCGCCCCCGATACGCGGACTACACGGGGACCGGCAACACGTTGAACGCGAACGACGCGGTGGTGCGCCGCCTCATCCTCGACAGCCTGCGCTACTGGGTCGCCGACATGCACGTCGACGGCTTCCGGTTCGACCTCGCGTCCGTGCTGTCGCGCGACGAGTCCGGCCGTCCGCTGCAGCGTCCCCCCGTCCTCTGGGACATCGAGTCGGATCCGGTCCTGGCCGGGACCAAGCTCATCGCCGAAGCCTGGGACGCGGCCGGGCTCTACCAGGTCGGCCGCTTCGCCGGCGACGCGTGGCAGGAGTGGAACGGCAGATTCCGCGACGACGTCCGACGGTTCGTCAAGTCGGACGACGGCACCGTGCTGTCCTTCGCCTACCGCTGCTTCGGCAGTCCGGACCTCTACGCGCACAAGGCGCGCGGCCCGGAGCAGAGCATCAACTTCGTCACGTCGCACGACGGCTTCACGCTGAACGACCTGGTCAGTTACGACTACAAGCACAACGAGGCGAACGGGGAGGCCGGCCGTGACGGAACCGACGCGAAGCTGAGCTGGAACTGCGGGGCCGAGGGGCCGACGACGGATCCGGAAATCGAGCGGCTACGCCAGCGCCAGGTGAAGAACTTACTGGCCATCACGCTGCTGTCGCTCGGCACGCCGATGCTGCTGATGGGCGACGAGGTCCGGCGGACGCAGCACGGCAACAACAATGCGTACTGTCAGGACAACGAGATCAGCTGGTTCGACTGGACGCTGGTCGACCGACACCGCGATCTGCATCGCTTCGTGAAGACCCTCGTCCGCCAGCGACGGATGCTCGCGACGGGCGAGCAGGGGTCGAGCCTGAGCGAGATGCTGCGGCGAGCCGATATCCAGCCCCACGGTGTCCGACTGAACGAGCCCGACCTGCGCACCTGCTCCCACAGCGTGGCGGTGACGGTGCGCGGGCCGCGAGGCACGGCGCTGTTCCACGTCATGTTCAACGCCTACTGGGAGCCGCTGCGCTTCGAGCTGCCGCACCCGGGGTCCGGCGCCCACCAGGCGTGGCGGCGGTGGATCGACACGTCTCGCCAGGCGCCCGACGACGTGTGCGAGGAGGCGCTCGCTCCGGCGGTGGAGGCGACGAGCGACACGGTCGAGCCACGCTCGCTCGTTGTGCTGTTCGCCTTGCGTGCCTGAGGGCGGCCGGCGCGCGACCGCTCTTCCGACTGCCCGGCTGGCGCGGGATGACAAGCGCGGCACCGTCCGAGTCCGTAGAACCATGCCGTACCTCCGGAGCGCGCGAGCTGGTCGGCCTGGAGCGGTCTCGTCGCGATGGGGTCAGGTGAGTGTATCGACAGTGGACTCCTCCGTATACGAGCCGCTCTCCGCGCAGGACGCGTCGTTCGTGTTCTTCGAGCACCGGGCCACGCACATGCACGTGGCGGCGCTCGCGATCTTCGAGGCGGGCCCCCTGCGCTCCGCGTCGGACGGCGTCGATGCGGCGCGGCTCGCCCGATATGTCGAGTCGCAGCTGGGTCAGCTGCCGCGCTACCGCCAGAAGCTGACGTTCGTGCCGTTGTCCGGCCGGCCGGTGTGGATCGACGACCCGCACTTCGACCTCGACTACCACGTGCGCCACACCGCGCTGCCGCGGCCGGGCGGCGCGCAGGAGCTCAAGCGGCTGGTCGGGCGGGTGCTGTCGCAGCCGCTCGATCGCGATCGGCCGTTGTGGGAGCTGTGGCTCGTCGACGGGATCCAGGGCGACCGCTCCGCGCTGCTGATGAAGGTGCACCACTGCATGATGGACGGCGTCGCGGGCGCGAGCCTCCTGACGACGCTGTTCCGCGCCGCGCCCGACGCCTCGATCCCGGAGGCCGCTGCATGGCGTCCCCGCCCCCGGCCCTCGCCGCTGCGGCTGGTACTCGACGAGAGCATCGACCGGGCGACCACACCGCTCGCGTTCGCGCGTGCGGCGGTGGACGTGCTGCACGAACCCGGGCGGACGCTGCGCCGGGCTCGAGAGCGGACCGCCGCGGTGGTGGAGGCGCTGCGCGGTGCGTTGCACCTGCCGTCGGCCACCGTCCTCGAGCGGCCGATTGGGCCGCACCGGCGCGTCGAGTGGGGGGCATTGGACCTCGCGCAGGTCAAGGCGGTGGGCCGGCAGCTCGGCGGCAAGGTGAACGACGTGGTGCTGGCGATCGTGACCGGCGCCATGCGGCGCTGCCTCGAGCACCGAGGCGAGCCTCTGCAGAACATCGACTACCGGGTGGTGGTCCCCGTGAACATGCGCTCCCCGTCGGGAGAGCCGGGCGTCGCGAACCACGACTCCGCGTTCTTCTTGTCGCTCCCGGTCGCGGAGCCGGACCCGCGCGCGCGCTTCGCGGCCGTCCGCAGTGAGACGACGCGGCTCAAGAGCTGCCACGCCGCGGACGGCATCGACTTCCTCGGCCAGCTCGTCGATCGCACCGGTTCGACGTGGCTCACCGGGCTCTTTGCGAGTATCGCCATGCGCGTGCAACCCTACAACCAGATCGTGAGCAACGTGCCGGGGCCGCAACACTCGCTCTACGTGCTGGGCGCGCGCCTGCTCGAGCTCTACCCGATGCCGCCGCTATTCGAGCGGCAGGGCCTCGGCACGGCGGCGATGAGCTACGATGGTCGGTTGTTCTGGTGCATGCTGGCCGACCGTGACGTGGTGCGCGACGTCGGCGAGCTGGCTCATGACGTCGGCGCGGCGTTCGAGGAACTCCGTGCGGCGGCGGGTTCGCAATGATCGTCGCGCTCGTTGCGTTGCTGGGGGCCGTGCCCGCCGCGGCGCACGCGATCGACGCCGCGGTGGCGCTCGACGCGCTCGGATTTCCGCGCGACACCCAGACGCAGGTGGAGGCCGGTCGGTTCGTCGAAGTCGCGCTCCCCGCACGGTTTGACCGCGATCTCAACGTCGGCATCGCGTTCCTCGTCGGGGAGCCGTCTCCCGGCGTGGTCGCACGGACCGTTCGGCAGGAGAAGCGAGTCCTCCAGGCCGACGACAGCATGATCGCGTACGGCGACCTGCAGGGCCAGGGGACGGCGGCGCAGCTCGAGCGACTCCGGTTGACTCGTCCACAGCTAGCGGCGTTTGCCCGTGCGGCGCCCGGTAACGACCTGAACCTGTCGCTCGACGAGATCGCTGCGCTGCGCGCTGCAGGCAGCGACGCACACGCGATCGAGCACGAGGTTCAGGCGCTGCTGCTCGCGCGCTACCGCGCCTATCGCTCGAAGGGTCTCTCGGGTATCGCACCGTATGCCCGCGCGGGATCGGCGACGAGCGCCAGTGACGACCTGGCCGCCGTCAACCGTGGCGCGCGTGCGACCGGGGTGCTTCCGACGACGCTCTACGATGTCCTGGACCACTATCCCGCCGATCTCCCGCCGGGCTTCGCCGAGAACCTCTACTGGATGCAGTTCCGGGCGCACGGCGAGGACACGCTCGCGCTGGAGCACGTCTTTCAGGTGACATTCGACGAGGCGGCGGTACTTGTGCAGCGCCAGTACTACGTCAGCACGGGCTACAACGCAGAGCAGGCGATCGTCGTCTTCCTACCGGTTCAGGGGCGGACGCTCGTCATCTACACGAACCACACGTCGACGGATCAGGTCACAGGAGTCGGCGGCGGCGCCAAGCGTATGATCGGGCGCTCCTTGATGGCCCGTCGCCTGGAGGAGGTCTTCGAAGCGACCCGGACCGGCCTCGGCCGGTGACGGTGGCTTCAGCGCTGCGCATGGCCCATTCGTATCCGGCCGACCTCGCGCAGGTCGTCCTTCGCACGTGGCACGACCGCTCGTCGCTGACCGACGAGTACTGCGAGCCGCTGCACGACCACGACACGCTGCCCGCGCCCGACGTCCTCGAAATCATCCTCTCCACCTGCTACCAGGCGAGCCTCCTCCGGGAGGAGGAGCGCCCGGTCCGCTTCCGGCTGATCGTTGCGAACGCCGCGAGCTTTCCGGCGCCCGGCGGACCGCCGCACGGCCTGCACCGA
>JBKOYI010000053.1:0-15889 GCA_046725335.1 Myxococcota bacterium
GTTGCTTGCCGGATGAGCTCCTCGTTGGGCACCTGGCTACCCAGGTTGTAGGCCTCGAACCAGTGATAGCGCTCCAGCCCGTAGACACCGGCATACCACTTCATGTTGAGGATGGCGTCGATGCCAACGGTATGGGTGTCCGTCCCGGTACAGGCACCCACCACCACCACCCGGCGGGCAACCTTCTCCTCGATGAGCTTGTTCAGCTCGTCGAACCCCAGCTTTCGGAAGACGACCTCCGGGACGTCGATCTCCGAGTAGTCCAGTGACACGTCGGTCCGGGCATAGACGATGAAGAAGGTGTACTGGTCCGCAGCGGGTTCGGCTGCCGCCACCCTGACGTCGGTCAGCCCGAGCTGGGTGCAGAATATGCGGGCCGCCTCCCTGGCCTTGTCGGAGAGCGGCACCGGCAAGGTGAAAGACAGCTGCAGCACGCCATCATCCCGCCGATCGCCGTAGGGCCGGATGATCTGAGGCTCGGCCGCCATCAGCGACCCTCCAGGATGTCCAGGAAAGGGTTGAAGTAATCGGGCGCTTTCTCCAGGACGCCCTCCAGCCCCTTCCCGCCCGTCTCGCTGCGCTTGACGTCACCGAATCGACCCTCGCCGATGGCGTTCACCAGACCGTCGCGGCGGCACTCCTCCAGCAGCTCCAGAGCCTTGCCGAAGACGTAGCGGGCGCGGTTGGCGATCTTCCCATCTTCCCGCACCACGAATTCCTCATCGATGCCACGCGCCGCCCGGTGGACATAGGCCGCTGACTTGAGCGCCACGTAGCGGTCGGCCAGCAGCGGAGTGTGCATGGCCTCGGTCATCATCCCCAGCAGCTGGATGCCCTGGCGCGTCCAGACCGCCACCAGGTCGGCCATGACGTCGTAGGCGTGACTGAAGAAGATGTCCGTCTCCTTGTGCTTCGTGGGAGGCATGTACTTGAGCGGCGCATCCGGGAAGCAGCGGCGGATGAGCATGGCCTGGCTCAGCTCGAGCAGCAGCGTCTCCGGGCGAGCCGGGTCGATCTCGTAGCTGTGGCCCATCCCCAATTGCCAGTCGGCCAGTCCAGCCCGCTTGGCAAAGGACTCGTTGATGAACTGGCTGGCAATGACCGTGTGCGCCGCCTCGTAGGCATCGGCGGTGGTGATGTAATTGTCCTCGCCGGTGTTGATGATGATTCCCGCCAGAGCGCAGATGCGCCGGCTGAAATACTGATCGATGAAGGTCCGACGCATGTTGATGTCCCGGAAGAGAATTCCGTACATCGCGTCGTTGAGGAGCATGTCCAGCCGCTCCCAGGCCGCGGCGAAGGCGATCTCCGCCATGCACAGTCCCGAGGAGTAGTTGGTGAGCTGGATGTACCGCTTGAGCCGACGGGACTCGTCGTCCAGGGCCTCACGCATGATGCGGAAGTTTTCCTGGGTGGCGTAGGTCCCCCCGTAACCTTCGCTGGTCGCACCATGGGGCACGTAATCCAGGAGCGACTGGGCAGTGCTGCGGATGACGGCGATGACGTCCGCTCCGGCCTGGGCCGCGGCGCGCGCTTGGTCCACGTCGTCGTAGATGTTCCCGGTCGCCACGATGACGTACTTGTGCGGCGGCGGGCTCATGGGGAACTCGCGCCGGAGCTCGTCGCGGTCATCGATGCGCCGCTTCAGCTCTTCCACCGCCGCCTCGGCTTCCCGGCGCACCTCGGCGCGGAGGTTGCCTTCCATCTCCGGCGAGAGCGGCGCCAGCTTCTTGGCCGGTAGCGCGGTGATGCGTTCCACTGCGTCGAGCGGACTTGCGGCGCCCAGCTGGAGCGCCCGTCCGTACCAGTAGGAGGCCCCCCGATTGAGGACTCCGGCGGCTTTGAGCCGATCGGTCATCAGATTGGTGAGCGGGATCCCGCCCGGGCCGGCATCGGACATCCCGAACAGGCGCAGCACCGTCCGCTCGACCGAAATGGTCGTGTGACGGCGGATGAGATCGAACACCGGCTCGATCACTTCCGCGGCGATGGTCCGGGCCCTGGCGACCTGGAGGTCATCGATGAACGTACCTGCCATGACCAGCTTCGGGCTAGCACGGCCCCAGCGGGACACGCCACCCCGGAGCCACGTGCGAGACCCTGTCAGCCCCCCGCGACAGGGGGGACGCCGCGGAGCTGCCGGAGCTTCCTCCGGCAGCGTCGATCATTCTCAGCCCCCCGCGACAGGGGGGACGCCGCGGAGCTGCCGGAGCTTCCTCCGGCAGCGTCGATCATTCTCAGCCGTAACGCGCTGCAAAGAAATCGCGCAGCTTCGGCTCGCTGCGTAGCAGCTGCAGCGTGAGGTCCGCGTGTCCCGGAACGTAGCCGTTCCCCAGGATCATCGTCAGGTCCTTGCCCACACCTTCCGCGCCCAGCGTCGCGGCGGTGAACGAGGTGGCCATGGAGAAGAAGATGGCCGTGCCACCCTCCCGCGTGGAAAGAACCGTGGCCATCTCGGTGCCGGGAACCGAGGCGCAATTGACGACCAGGTCGCACAACGCCCCGCCAGTCGCCCTGCGCACTGCTTCCAGCACATCGACGGCACGGGTGGCATCCACTGCCAGCGTGTCATCGGTCAACCCCAGTCCAGCCAGCGCCTCGAGCGCCCGCGGAGAGATGTCCAAGGCCAGCAACTGCCCCTGACCGCCCATGCTCCGTCGGGCCTGGGCCAGGCAGAGCGCCCCGCTCTTTCCCGCTCCGAGCACGGCCATACGCATGCCCGGACGGGCGTACCGAGCCACCAGTGCCGGGGCTCCGCAGACGTCGAGAGCCGCCAGGGCCAGGGTGTCGGGCAGATCCTCCGGAAGCCGAGCGTAGAGGCCGCTGGCGAAGAGAATCGCCTGCCCCCGGACGTCGACGCGGTCGATGGCCGGATGGATTGCCCGCACCTCCTCCAGAATCAGCGGAGTCAGCGAAAGGCTCACCAGCGTGGCAATCCGGTCTCCCGGCCGGAGGCTCTCCCGGGCCGGATGCTCCGGGCCGATCTCCCGAACGCGACCGATGAGCATGCCCCCCGACCCGGTGACCGGATTCTGCATCTTCCCGCGTGCCCGGACGATGTCGCGGATCATCTCCACTATGCGCTGCTCATCGCCGGCACAGCTCTCGCGGATCTGCTTGAAGGAGGCGGCGTCGATGTTCAGGCTCTCGACCTCCACCAGCAGCTCGGACGGGCGGAGCGGGAGCGAGGGGTCCAGCTTCTCTGCACGCTGGGGCAAGACCCCGGGCTCTCCAACGACGCGGCCCAGGCCGTACGGGTCACTCACCATGCGACCGCTGCGGCTAGCACGCCCCGGCAGCGCCACGCCAGTCAGCGCGTCAGGCGAGGGCCGATGAAGCGGAGGGACCGATCGAGCCGGTAGGACGTCCCCATGTGCCCGTCGTCGAACTCCTCGTGCACCACCTCGACTCCCCGACCTCGGAGCGCCTCGGCCAGCATGCGGGCCCCCCAGCGCAACCCGAACTCGTCGCGGATGCCGCAGTCGATGAAGAGGCTGCTGAGCTTTCGGAATGGCTCGATGTCCTTCTCGACGAAGCGGACGGGATCCTCGGCCAGCCAGCGATCCCAGGTCTTGGGGACGATGCGCGCGGTGGATAGCTCGAAGGGCAAGGTCAGTCCCAACGGCTGATTCGCATCGGGCGAATAGGCCGCAGCCATGGCCAGGCAGTTGACCACCGAGTGGTCCTCCCCACCCATTCGGGTCTCCCGCACCCGGCGCCCGAAGTCCGACCACCAGGCCTCCACCCCGCCGCCCCGGAGCAGGGCCGCGGCCACCTTGGGGAAGTCGGGGAGGAAGCAGTATTCGAAGTAGGCGTCACCAGAATGCGAGGCCAGATGACCGAAGGTGCCTGGAAAGTGGCGCACCAGCTGCCAGCTGCCGTATCCGCCCGAGCTGCGGCCTCCCACGGCGCGCCCTGCCGGCTCCGGAACCGTTCGGTAGGTCCGGTCGACGTGGGCCAGCACGTCCTGGAACACCATTTGTCCGTAAGCCCCGTTGCCGGGTGAGTCGATCCACTGGCTGCAGCCCAGAGCCGCCCACCCGTCCGGGAACACCGTCAGAAAGGGCGGGACGCCGTCGGCGAAGAGCCGGTCCAGGCGCTCCAGGATGCCCGGCGAAAAGGGGGTGGTGTTGAACCACCCCATGGCCGTGCCCAGAAAGGCATGGAGCAGAACGACTACCGGATAGCGCGCCGACGAGCCGTCGTAGCCCTCGGGGAGGTACACCGGGCAGGGTCGGTCGACCGGGTCGCGGCGCGGATTTCCCTCCAACGCGCGGCAATGAAGCGTCTGGACGTCGAGTCGACCCCGAGGCACGTCAGCTCACTCTCGGGCGGGTGCCTTGCCGAACCGGGCCATCACGGCCTGGAGATCCGCCCAGGCAGCCTTCTTCTCCGCCGGGTTGCGGAGCAGGTAGGCCGGATGGAAGGTAGGCATGAGGGTGATGCCCAGGTACTCACGCCACTGGCCCCGGAGCCGGGTGATGGGAGTCTGGGTCTTCAGCAGGGTCTGGGCCGCGAACTTCCCGAGAGCGACGATGACCTCGGGCCGGATGGCCCGGAGCTGGGCCTCGAGAAAGGGTTGGCAGGCCTCGATCTCGTCCGATTCCGGGTTGCGATTGCCCGGCGGGCGGCACTTCACCACGTTGCAGATGTAGACCTCGTCCCGGCTGAAACCCATCGCCTGGATCATCTTGGTCAGGAGCTGGCCGGCGGCGCCCACGAAGGGGATGCCCTGGGTGTCCTCCTCGGCGCCGGGCCCCTCGCCCACGAAGACCAGGCGGGCCTTGGGGTTGCCCACCCCGAAGACGATGTTCTTGCGCCCGGAGCACAGTTTGCAGCGCTTGCAGACACCGAGCTCGCGGCGGACCTCGTCGAGAAGAGGCGGGTCGCCCGGAGCGATCGGACTGCGTGCCTCGGCTGATGGCGCTGCGTCCGTTGCGCCCCTGACCTCCACCCGGCCCCGGGCCACCGCCCGCCGCGCGGGCCCGGCCTCATGACCGCCCCCGCCATCGCCCGATGCCTCCTCGACCTCCGCCCATCCCACCACGGCGGGTGCGGCGCTCGCCCCGGCGACCGTGACCTCCACGTTGGGCATTGGCGACGCCCCGAGAAGCGGGCTGACGGCCTCGATTCCACCCTGCAGCTCATCGCCGGCAACATCTCGATGCCAACCGAGGTATCGCCGGACGTCCGCCAGGACCAATGCCAGGGCTTCCTGCGCCCCGAGCACTTCTTCGGCCACGTTTCGCGTGCCTCCCCTCGCCCCGGACGGGGCAGGGGAACGACTCTCCCACAGCAGTCCGACGCCCCCGGCGGGATGCCCAGGGGGTCTGCGCCATCAGCTCGCCGAGCTTGCCTCGGCTCGGGAGAACTCACCTTGCACGGCCAGGATCCGCTCCCACAGCCCAGCCGCGACTTCGTCCTTCGTCCCAGCCAGCTCGACCCGCCCTCCGGCCCGGTCGACGACCACCACCGCGTTGGTGTCCACGGCGAACCCCGCGTCCGGGCGGCTCACGTCGTTGGCGACCACCAGATCCAGCCCCTTGCGGAGCAGCTTGGCGCTGGCGTTCTCCAGAACGTTTTCCGTCTCGGCGGCGAACCCCACCAGCAAAGGCCTCCGGACCAGGCCCCTCACCCGTTCCCCGGCCAGCGCCAGGACATCGGGCGTGCGCACCAGCTCCAGCGGCGCGTCCGCTCCCTGGTCGCTCTTCTTGACCTTCTGCGGAGCCCGGGCCGCCGGACGCCAGTCGCTCACCGCCGCAGTCGCCACCAGGACGTCGGTCTGCTCGAGGCGCGGACCTACCGCTTCCCACATCTCCTCGGCACTGACCACGTCGACGATGTCCAGGCCGGTCCGATCCACACCCATCACCGGGCCCAGGACGACCGTGACCTGCGCTCCTCGCGCTCGGGCCGCCCGGGCCACTGCCAGCCCCATTTTCCCGGTGCTGGGGTTGCTGAGAAATCGCACCGGGTCGAGGAACTCCCGGGTCGGTCCGGCGGTGACCAGGACCCGCCGACCCGCCAGCGGGCCCTCACCGAACAGCGCTGCGGCGGCGTCGACGATCTCCTCGGGATCGCTCAGCCGCCCCTGCCCCACCTCCCCGCAAGCCAGTAGCCCCGCACCCGGGCCGACGAAGCGATAACGAGCCTCGGCCGCCAGCACTGCCAGATTGCGCTGCGTGGCCGAGTTTTCCCACATCACCGTGTTCATCGCCGGGGCCAGCAACACCGGACCGGAGTAGGCCAGCAGCGAGGTGGTGACTGCGTCGTTTCCCAATCCGGCAACGACCCGGGCCAGTAGATCCGCCGTCGCCGGAGCCAGGACGAACAGCTCGCACCATCGAGCGAAGTCGATGTGTCCGAAGGCGGCATCCTGCGCGGGGTCGAGCGTGTTGGTGAGCACCGGGTGGCCACTGAGCGCCTGGAAGGTGAGCGGAGTGACGAAGGCCTGGGCAGCCGGGGTCATCGCCACCCGGACGCTGGCCCCCGCGCGCTGCAGCCCACGGACCAGCTCGGCGGCTTTGTACGCCGCGATGCCTCCGGCGACCCCGACGCCGATGCGGCGTCCGTGCAAGACGCTCCGATCCATTTCGAAAGGCTTAGCCCTCGGGCTCCCCCCTCGCAACTTCAGCGCCAGGCAGTGCTCGCCCCTCGCCAGGGCCAGAATTCGGGGCTGCTACTCCTCCGCGAAGGGCTGCACCGCCTGGGCCGCGGCCAGCTCCTGGCGCACTTCCGAAAGCTCCGAGTTGGTGGCCCGCAGCCGATCGGACAGCACCTGCACGAAGCTCCATAGCAGCTTGACCGCCAAGATGGGCTCGCGCTTCATCAGCTGCATCAACTCCGAGCGAGCGATGACCATGGCCCGGGTCGGCTCGGTGGCCCGCACCGTGGCACTTCGCGGCGCGTGGTCGACCAATCCCATCTCTCCGAAGTGGCCGCCGGTGCGCAGCTCGGCGATGCCGACCCCGCCGGCCTCCACCCGCACTCGTCCCTTCACCAGCAAGTACAGCTCCTGGCCGGGCTGCCCCTCGGTGACGATCTCCGCCTCGGCGGGGAAGTCGCGGGTCGAGGCGATGGAGAGCAGAGCCGTCTGCTCCTTGTAGGTGAGGTGCCGAAAGAGGGGGATGCTC
Source organism: Myxococcota bacterium (assembly GCA_046725335.1). GTDB lineage: Bacteria > Myxococcota > Myxococcia > Myxococcales > Myxococcaceae > RPRB01. The sequence goes on from JBKOYI010000053.1 coordinate 7,134, forward strand.
TTCATCACCTCCATCCGGCTGGTCGTCTCCGCCAGCTCCTCCGGGGCTGCCTCGGGGTCGGAGATCCCCACCACCACCACGGTGATGTTGTCACGCCCTCCCCGCTCGTTGGCCAAGGCCACCAGCTTTGCCGGCAGCTCCCCCAGCCCGACGCCCCGCATGAGCTCCGGCAGCTCCTCGTCCGCCAAGTAGCCGTGGAGCCCATCGGTGCAGAGCAGGAACCGATCCTCGGGCAGCAGATCCACCATCAAGGTGTCCACCTGAACGGATGCTTGGATCCCCACCGCGCGGGTGATGACGTTGCGGAACTGCGAAGCCTGGGCTTGCTCGCGGCTCAACGTTCCGGCCTTGATCTGCGCGGCGACCAGGGTGTGGTCCTCGGTGAGCCGGTGGGCCTGCCCGCCGCGGAGAAGGTAGACCCGGCTGTCCCCCACGTGTCCGATGATGGCCTTGTTTCCGGCCAGCACCAGGCAGACGAAGGTGGTGCCCATCCCGCGTTTGCTGGGATCGCTGGAGCCCAGCCGATACACCTCGGCGCAGGCCCGCTGGATGGCCGTCTCCACCAGAGCTGCCTTGGCAGCCCGGGCCTCGGGGGTGGTGGTTTTGGCCAGGTCCTCCAGAACCGGCCGCCCGGAGGAGAGCTGCTGCTGGACCACCTCCACCGCCCGCCGACTGGCCACCTCCCCGGAGGCGTGACCGCCCATTCCATCGGCGACCACGAAGAGCCCCAGCTGGGAATCAACCGCGTAGGCGTCTTCGTTGTGCTGCCGCTTCCGGCCCACGTCGGTCAGGCCGTACGCCTCGGCGCTCAAGGCCACTGGCTAGGCTCCGTCCATCGCTCTGGAGGGCGGAGACGTTAATCGCTCACCGCCAGTTGGCGAAGAGAGGTAGCCACGCCGGAACCAGGGCGGGGGGGTTCTCGGCGATCCGCTGAGCCCAGGCCGGACCCCAGGAGGGCGCCTGCCAACACGGCCAGTGGGGGGAGGCGTCGCATAAGTGGCCGCCCGGCTTGGCAGTTTCTTACGCACCTTGTCAACAGTCAGGGGGGTCGATTATGGAATCGGCCCGTGGTCAAGCCGCACCCCACGACACCCGCTGACCCACCCCCTTTTCGGGGAAGCCGGGAGCGGGCCCGAGGAGTCATCCCCGACATGCCGCTGAAAACCATCAAGGCACGCGCCACCCAGGCCACCGAGCTGTTGGAGTCGCTCAAGAAGAAGGCCCGGGTCCGGCGGGAGGCCTGCACCTCGCCCGTTCTGGTCGTGTACGGCGAGGACAAGGGGGCCAGCATCTACTTCGAGGGGGAAGACACCAGGCCCCGGCGCAAGAACGGGGACTGAATCGGTTCACCGGGAGCGAGTCCCGGCCCCCGCCGACCGCCCACCAGAGGTGGGCCCGCCTCACCGCGACAGCGCGTGAGGGGGAGTGTGCCCCGCGGCCCGTTGGCCGGACACCCTGGCTTGAGAGCCGCGGCCGCCGGCATCCCGCCCGAACGAAGGCTGCGGGCCTCACCGCCCAACCGCTCCGGAACTGCTGCCTCCGCGACCGCCGCGCTCAGCACCCACAACTCCGTGCGCCCGACCTCTGCCCGGAGCCGGTACTGCCGGTGAACCAGCGACTCGAGCTCCGGAGAGGCGCTCAGTGGCACCCGGCTCCAGTGGTGGATGTCCGAGGGCGAGGTGTCCACGAACCACTCTGCCGGCCTGCGCTCCAGGTCCTCCACCACCCGGCGGACCTGCCGACTCGAGACCAGGGGCCGCATGTCGATGCCGTCGGGCAGATGGCCCGGGTCGTAGTTGCCGATGAGCATCGAGGCATTCACGAAGCGTGTGGCCGGAAGCTGGTCGGAGAGGAAGTAGATGGGACTCTCGTGTCCCCAGACGAATAGCCGGTCCTCGGGGCGGCTATGGCTCCGAAGCCAGTCGGCCACCGCCCGGGCCCGGGGCTCCTGGCTGGCATAGTGCCCGCTCAGGCCGCGCAAGAAGCTGTAGCCCACCGAACCGAGGAACGGGCCCACCAGGAGCACCACCACGGCCACCCTCCGCACCCGGGCGAGCTGTCCCCAGCCCCGCAAGACCTCGGCCAGTCCGGCTGCCGCCAGCACCGCCAACGCCGGGGCGAACTGCAGGAAATAGTGCTCGTAGAAGCGGCCGCCGAGACTCACCGGAATCCAGGCCAGCCAGAGCGTGGCGGCGAGTCCCACCTCCACTCCATCGCGGGCCCGGGCCGATTGGCGGGCCGCCAGCCACCACAGCAACGGGGTGTTCCCGAGCACGCACACCGCCACCGACACCCCCAGCCGCCCCCAGGGTGACCCAGCCACGTGGCCCAGGTCGTAGAGGTTTTGCAACAGGACCCACTCCACGAGCTCGCGGGCATGGCCGAGCCAGGCATAAACCCCGAAGACGGCGGCCCAGGGCAGGACCGAGCCCCCGGCCAGCGTGGCCACACCCCCCAGGCCCCGAAGCCAGCGGCGAGGGTTGGCCGTCCAGGCGGTCCACAAGAGGCCCAGGCCGAGGCCGCAGAGCATGATCCCGGCCTGCTGCTTGAAGAGCGCGGCGACCCCGACCGCCAGCCCGGTGCCGAAGAGCGGCCACCACCGACCGGTCCGCTGGGCACGGACGAAGAGGTAGAGGGCGCCCGCCGCCGGCAGGTTCATCAGCAGCTCGGCGTTGACCGAGGGGATCTCGCACAGGGTGGCGAACAGGCCGCACCAGGCCGCCAGCCACCCTGCCTCGGCATCCTCTCGCCAGGCCGCCACCGTGGCCCTCAGGACGAGACAGGTTGCCACCACCCAGGCAACCCCCAGCAACCTGATGGGAAGAATGGAGAAGTGGCCCCAGGGATTCGCCAGCCAGTACACCGCGTAGGTGAGGGGAGGCTTGTTGTCGATGACGCTCACATAGGGGAGTGCGCCCTGAAGCCACATCCGCGCCACCACCGCAAAGTCGCTCTCGTCGATGTTGAGGAGCCCGTAGACGAACCCCGCAGAGCGGCAGACCACCACCGCCAAGACCAGCGCACCGACTGAGCGCCGGCACGACCAGGTCCAGATCAAGACGCGAGGCAAGGCTCTGAGAGCAGGCATCTCGGTGTCGGCGCGGTGCCCGAGATGCCCGAGCCGGCCGGAGGTGGTGGCACGTTTAGCATGCCTCGCCCAACCCGCCACCCGCCCAGCAGCAGCCGGACAAGCGTTCTTGAGATTGCGGATCCTTGTGTATAGAGGCCTGGCTTTCCCCCGGCACCATCCTGGGAGTCCAATCGTTGCTTGGCGCGACATCGCTGGTCGCCGTGCTCGTGGCCGCCCCGACTTGCGGCCCGTTGGATTTGCCCACCGCCCAGGCACTGGCCGTGGCCCGGAGCGAGGAGGTCGCCATCCGGCGGAGCGAGGTCGCCGAGGCGGAGGCCGACCGGGCGGTGGCCCGGGGGATCCGCTGGCTGCCTGAATTCAACACCACCGTGACCGGTGGGGTGGTCCCCGGCGCTCGGTTGAAGCCCGACCCGGCCACGGGGGTGGTCGACCCCAACAACGTCATCTCCATCGAGAGCGGCACCAACCGTGGGCTCAGCGAGCTGGGACCGTTCATGCGCGTCGAGGTCAACGCCCTCCAGCCACTCTGGACCTGGGGACGGATCTCGGCCGCCGGGGAGGCCAGTGACGCGGTGGCTCACGCTCGAGGAAAACTCCTGCAAAGCTCCAGCGATGCGATCCGGCACCGGGTCGTGGGGCTGGTGATGGGCATCCGCCTGCTCAACAAGCTTCTGGGAATCGCCGGCGATGTGGAGAACGCGTTGAAGGACGTCGATGCCCGGGTCCAGAAGTCGCTCAAGGCCAACGATGGCGAGATCTCTCCCGAGGACCGGTACCGCATCGAGCTGTTCCGGAGCGACCTCACCGAGGCCAAGGCCGAGGTCGAACGACGGCTCCGGATCGGGCGGGTGGGACTGGCGGCGACGCTGGCCCTCGAGGTCGACCAGCTGCAGCTGAAGGAGGAGCCCCTTCCCGACACCGGAGGCATCGTCGAGCCCGACCTGGCACAGGCCAAGGCGGATGCCGAGCGCCTGCGTCCCGACCTGAAGGCCCTGGACAGCGGGATCCAGGCAAAGGAGGCCCAGTCCAAGGCCACCTGGGCAGAGATGTTCCCCCAGCTCGGACTGGTGGGGCAGTTTGCATGGTCGCGTGCACCCGGTCGGGACACCGTCACCAATCCCTACGTGGGGGACTTCTTCAATGCCCTCACCATCGGCGGCGCTCTGGTCATCAAGCAGAACCTCTCTTTCTGGAACGTGGCCGCCCGGGCCAACAAGGTGGATGCCGAGCTGCGGACCTTGCGGGAATCGCGCCGAGCCGCTCTCCGTGGCATCGAGGTGCAGGTCGAGGAGGCCATCGCCAACCTCCACGCCGCCATCGTCAAGAGGAACGCAACCGCGAAAGCGGTAGCGGCTGGGCGGAGCTGGTTCCGCAGTGCCACCCTGAACTTCGGGGTGGGGGTGGGGGAATCCCGGGACCTCATCGATGCCTACCGGGGCTACGTGGAGGCGCAAAGGTCCGACGCCCAGGCGACGCTGGACTTGCTGGTGGCCGACGACCGCATTCGCGAGGTGACCGGTCGGACCCCCCCCGACCCGGTCCTGAACTGTGTCATGCCCTGAGCGTTCCGGGTGCTTTCCCCATGGGTCCCGCTTAGACAAATCCCTCGCAGTGAAAGATCAACAGCTCGGCCGGGGTGCGCTGCGTCGGCTCACCCACGCCTCACTCCACCACCCGTTCTGGTTCCTGCTTCTGGCGGGGGCGCTGTTCGCCGGTGGTGCCTGGCTCGGCCAGGCCCTTTTCGAGAACATCCACTCCTCGTTCCAGGAGCTGCTCCCGGCCAAGTTCGCCTCGGTCCGACAGATCAACGACCTGCTCGCTCGGGTGGGCGGGGATGGCAACGTCCTGGTGGTCATCGAATCCAAGGACGGCCGGGCCGGCTTGCCCGCTGCTCAGGCCTTCGCCCCGGTCCTGGTGAAGGACTACCTGGCTCTGGGCCCAGGGGTAATCCGTTCCATCGAATGGAATCGGCGCGACGTCGAGGCCTGGTACGCCGACCACTGGCCGATGTTCCTCTCGGTGGACCAGCTCACCGAGGCCCGCGACCGGCTGGAGCAGGAGGTCAAGACCGCCAAGCGCAAGGCCAACCCCCTGAACTTGCACCTCGAGGACGAGGAACCACCCGCTGAGGCCCGCGACCTGCGCCGCTCTCCCTGGCTGGATCCGAAGACACCGCTCCCCCGCGAGGAAGTTCACAGACGGTTCGAGAATTTTGTTGGCGGCTTCCTGGTGCCCGGCGACCGAGCCTCGGTGACCCTCCTCGTCCGGCCGACGGGGACGGCGCTGGGAGTCGGCGAGGCACGAGCACTGGTGAACCGGATGCGGGCCATTGCCGAGCGCCACCGGGCGGAGCTGGACCGGAACCATCTGCGGGTCGGCTTCGGGGGCTCCTTCCCCATGTTCGTGGCCGACTACGAATCGCTCATCGAGGACGTGATCTCCACGGCCCTGGTCTGCCTGTCGCTGGTGCTCGCTTCACTCTTTCTCTTCTTCCGCGACATTCGCTCCACGGTGTCTCTGGGGATCGCGGTGCTCACCGCGGTGGCAGTGACCTTCGGCGTCACCCGACTGACCATCGGTTACCTCAACAGCCAGACCGCCTTCCTGGGTGCCATCGTGGTCGGCAACGGGATCAACTACGGCCTCATCTACCTGGCCCGGGTGCGGCAGCTGCGACGGGCGGGCCTCGCCCTCGAGCCGGCGGTCCAGGAAGGTGCCCAAGCGGCGTGGAGAGCCACCCTCCTGGCCTCCATCGCCACCAGTGTCAGCTTCGGCGTCCTCACCCTGGCGGACAACCGGGGGTTCCGCCACTTCGGAATCATCGGTGGCATGGGAATGCTCCTCTGCTGGGCCTTCACCTTCGCCCTGCTCCCGGCCCTGCTGGCACTGTTCGAGCGAATCCGCCCGGTGAAGCCCTCGGGACGCGCCGCGCTGCTCCACCCGCCGGTTCCATCCTGGGTGACGAACCTCTTCTCCCGCCCTGCCGGGCTGGTGGCCGCTTTCTCCGTGCTCCTGATTGCCGGCGGAACGCTCTTCGTGCGCTCCCTGCCCACCGTCATCGAACGGAACCTGACCAACCTCACCAACCAGCTGCGTGGCAATGACCAGCTCCTGAAGGACAACGCCCGGGCTCAGAATTCGCTGGGACGGTCGATTGCCGGTGCGGTGGCTCTGCTCCAATCGCCCGAGGAGGCGGATGCCTTTTGCGACGTCGTCCGTGCCCGGATGAAGCAGCCCCGCTACGCCTCGGTGCTGGACGGATGCGAGACCGTGTCCAGCGTCGTTCCCGGGGACCAGGAGCGGAAGCTGGCCCTCATCCGGGACATCGCCCGCCGGCTCTCGGATGCGGTCATCGATGCCCAACCCGAGGCGCAGCGTCCCAGGCTGCGACAAGTCAAAGCCGAGCTTCTGGCCCAGCAACCGCTCTCGCTGTCCCAGGCTCCGGCCACTCTCCTGGACCGCTTCCGCGAGAAGGATGGCACGGTGGGACGTCTGGCGGCGGTCACCGCCCGGCCCGACGCTCTGCTCGAGCTTGCGCCCCGCTTGAACGCCTTCGTGGAGAGCGTGCGGAACGTGCCGGTCGATGGGCGCCGAGTCGACGCCACCGGCGAGAACGTCATCTTCTCGGACCTCCTCCAGGACATCGATGAGGAGGGGCCGCGGACGACGCTCCTGTCCTTCCTCTCCGTCTGCTTACTGGTCCTGCTCTTTTTCCGCCAAGTGCGGATGAGCCTCGAGACCTTGACGCAGCTCTTGGCCGGGGTGGTGCTGATGGGTGGAGTGGCCACCGTGGTGGGATTGAAGATCAACTTCTTCAACTTCATCGTCTACCCGATCACCTTCGGTATCGCGGTGGACTATGGAGCGAACGTCATCCTCCGCGCCTCCGAGCGACGGGGGGCCGTGTTGCCGGCACTGATGGAGGTCGGCCCGGCGGTGGCGCTCTGCTCCTGGACCACCATCATCGGCTACGGGAGCCTCGTCTTCTCGGCCAACGGGGCCCTGCGCGGCTTCGGCTGGTACGCGCTGATCGGCGAGGTGTGCTGCGTCCTGACCGCGCTGGTTCTTCTGCCGGCCATGCTCCTCTGGGCGGCGGCCCGGCGTCGACCAGCGGAATCGGTCGCCGGACAGCCGGTGAGCGGCAGTTGAGACTCGCTCCAGGCCGATGCTAGAGCCCAGGGCCGCAATGACCGGTTCTCGAGAGGTGCGCCCTGCCCGGCCGGTGGTCCCGGCGGACCCGGAGGCGGTCGGCGGGCCCCAGCTGTCGGTGGTCATTCCGCTCTACGACGAGGAGGCGAACGTCGCTCCTCTCCTGGACGAGCTGTTCGTGGTGCTGACCAATCTCGGGCTGACGCACGAAGTGGTTTGCGTCGACGATGGGAGCTCGGACGGGACCTGGGCGGCCTTGCGGCGGGCGGCAGAGGGGCGGCCGGTCTTGAGGGCGCTCCGGTTCCGCCGAAACTTCGGGCAGACCGCGGCGATGTCCGCGGGGATCGAGGCCGCCCGGGGCGCAGTCGTCGTTCCCATGGACGGCGATCTCCAGAACGATCCGGCCGACATCCCGCGGCTGCTGGCCAGGCTGGAGGGGCGACTGCCCGGTGAACGGTCCGACCCGGTGGAGGTGGTCAGCGGCTGGCGGCGGCGCCGACAGGACCGCGAGCTGGGGCGCAAGCTTCCCTCGCGCATCGCCAACTGGCTGATCAGCGCCGTCTCCGGGGTCCGCCTCCACGACTACGGCTGCACGCTCAAAGCCTACCGGCGCGAGGTCATCCAGGGCGTGAGGCTCTACGGGGAGATGCATCGCTTCATTCCGGTCTACGCCAGCTGGCAGGGGGCACGGGTGGCTGAGCTGGAGGTCAACCACCGCGCCCGCCGGGCCGGCCGGAGCAAGTACGGGCTCGGCCGCACCGGCAAGGTGCTGCTGGATCTCCTGGTGGTGAAATTCCTGGCCAGCTTCACCACCAAGCCCATCTACCTCTTCGGCGGCGTGGGACTGGTCTCGCTGGCGCTCTCGGCCGCCAGCTTCGCCGTGGCCGTCACCTACAAGGTCCTGGGGATGAAGGACTTCGTCCAGACTCCACTCCCCCTGCTGGGGGTGCTCTTCGCCCTGGCCGGCCTGCTGGCGATCCTGATGGGACTTCTGGCCGAGCTGGTGGTGCGCACCTACTACGAGTCTCAAGACAAGCGGCCATACCTGATCTCCGACGAGCTGAATGGGCCCGGCCCCCTGCCCCGGTCGGAGCGGCGCGGGGCCAGCACCGCCCAGGTGGGCTGAGGGGGCGCTCCCGGCGTGTGCGGAATTGCCGGCGAAGTCCGTTTCGATGCCCCTCCCGACCGGGAGAGCGTCCGGCGCATGGGTGCCGCGCTGGCCCACCGCGGGCCGGACGCCGAGGGCTTCTGGGCGGACGGGCCAGCCGCCCTGGCCCATCGCCGCCTCTCCATTCTCGATCTCGCCGGCGGCACCCAGCCCATGGAACGCGGGGGCTGCGTCCTGGTCTTCAACGGCCAGGCCTATGACCACCCCCAGCTTCGCCAGACGCTCGCCGGCCGTGGCCACACCTTCACCACCCGGAGCGATACCGAAGTCGTGCTGGCCGCCTACCTCGAGTGGGGGGTCGACTTCGTCCGCCACCTGCACGGGATGTTCGCCCTGGCGCTGTGGGAC
>JBKOYI010000035.1:0-13320 GCA_046725335.1 Myxococcota bacterium
GACGTCCTCGGGATGCGCCAGGTCCTCCCTGGGGGTGAGCAGGCGGTGGCTGCCCACCGTGTTCAGGAAGACGAGGGCCAGGTGGCCTCCGACGAGATTGAAACGGTGTGTGCCGGGTAGAAGCATCGTTGGAAAGATAACCATCAAACCACGCTTGACAGGTTATAACCTGTTGGGCATCTTTGCAACCTTCAAAATCCGTTTTGGAGGTTGTGGTCATGCTGAGCCGAACCCGCGCCGTCCTCGACACCCCCTCCAATCTGGGTCTGCAGCCCCCTGCTCCCGGGCGGCAGCCGGGAACCAAGCGCATGCCAGACGTCCTCCGATGGAATGGGCTTCGGACGCGGATTGGCGCGCGCGACGCTGGGCGCGTCGAGCCGCCGCACTACTCGGCCGAGCGGCACCCGTCCGGCATCCGGAACGCGGACGCCATCGGCGCCTATGCCCTTCGGCAGGCCGAGGCAGTCGAGTCCATCCTGCTGCGGGGCGAGCTACCAGTGGTCCTCGGAGGTGACTGCAGCATCCTGCTCGGGAATCTCTTGGCGGCCCGACGGCAAGCGCCTCGGCTGGGATTGGTCTTCCTCGATGGGCACGCGGACTTCAACACCCCGGAGCGATCGGAGACCGGTGGGGCAGCGGGCATGGACCTGGCCCTCGCCACCGGGGAGGGTCCAGCCCCGCTTTCGTCGCTGACAAACGATGGACCGCTGGTCCGATCCGAGGCTGCCATTCAGCTGGGGTTGCGTGAGGAGGATCCCGTGCTCCGTGCCTCGGCGATCCGCGTCCTCGACTACGCCACGGTGACCCGGCTCGGAGCCGAACGCACGGTGCGCCGGGTGATGGACCATCTGGCGTCCCTCGACGGCTACTGGATCCACGTCGATGCCGATGTCCTGGACGATGCAATCATGCCGGCGGTGGACTCGCGCGTGCCCGGAGGCTTGTCCTACGAGATGTTGGTGGCACTGCTCCGCCCGCTCCTCGCATCCCCGCGCGCCCTGGGCGTGGAGTTCACCATCTATGACCCGGACCTGGACCCGGACGGCTCGATTGGCCGGGCCTTCACCCAGGCCCTGGCGGAGGCTCTGCAACCATGAACCACGATGCACGGGCCTGGGCCGAAGGACACCGCGGCTTCTTCGAGGAGCAGCTCCGCACGCTGGTCGAGCTTCCCACGGTCAGCGCCGATCCGACGCGCATGCCGAACATCGAACGCTGCGCCGAGCTGGCGGCTGGGCTGATCCGACACTTCGGCGGGCGGGCGGAGATCTGGCGCCAAGGCGGCAAGCCCTACGTCCACGGGATCTTCGGCGAGCCAGGGGGTCCTTCGATCCTCATCTACAACCACCTCGACGTGCAGCCAGCCGACGAGCCCGAGTGGAAGGGCGAACCGTTCCAGCTTCGCATCGAGGGCGATCGCTTCCTCGGCCGCGGGACCACCGACGACAAGGGTCCGGCACTGGCCTGCCTGCTCTCGGTGGCCCACGCCATCCGCCGGGGCAGCCCGCTGACGTTCCATCTACTGTGGGAGTTCGAGGAGGAAGTGGGCAGCCCCAACTTCCGGTCCATGCTGGAGGCGAACCAGGCGGCGTTCTCGGGCGTCCAGGCCATCCTCGTCTCGGACACGCTCTGGGTCTCGGCCGATCGGCCTTCCATGGACGTGGGGCTGCGGGGCTTTCTGGGACTGACGCTGAAGCTCCGCACTGCCGACGTCGACGCCCACTCCGGGGTGGTGGGGGGGGGCGCGCCCAATGCCCTGAGTGAGCTGGTCCGCATCCTGGCCGCCTGCTTCGACGCCAGAACCGGCCGCATCCTCGTCCCGGGTGTCCATGACGAGGTGGTTCCTGCCAGCGACGCCGAGCTGGAGACCTACCTGCGCAGTGGCTTCGAGGTGGAGACCTTCCGCCGCACCTACGGGTTCCGTTGGCTCCTGACCAGCGAGCCGCGCGAGCTTCTCCGCCGGCTGTGGACCGAGCCGACCTGGGAAGTGCACGGCATCGCCGGTGGGTACCAGGGGCCGGGCATCAAGAGCATCGTCCCGGCCACCGCAGAGGCAAAAGTGAGCCTCCGGCTGGTCCCCAAGCAGTCGCCGGACCGGGTCGCCGAAGCGGTCCGCCGCTTCGTGACCGAGCTGAACCCCCACGTGGAAATGACCGTGCTGAACGGCGCTCCGGCCTTCGTCACCTCGCTCGAGGCACCGGCCTGCGAGGCGATGAATCGGGCAGCCGATCGAGTGCTGGGAAAACGGCTGGCCATCACCCGCGGCGGGGGCTCGATTCCGGCGGTGGCCACCATGGCCGAGCAACTCGGCGCCCCGGTGCTGCTGATGGGGCTCAGCCTGCCCGAGCACGGCTACCACGCCCCGAACGAATTCTTCGACTGGCAACAGGCGCACCGCGGGGTGGAGCTCTACGCCTCCTGGTTCGAGGAGCTGGCGCGGCTGTAGCTCAGCACCGGGCTCAGCGTTCGATGCGCTGGGCACCGGCCAGCTGTTGATGGGCGAGGAGCGCCCGGTCGAGCGCCCGGTCGAAATCGAGCCGGTCGGTCCGGCGCATCCGGCGCTCCAGCCGGGGGGCCGGCGCGCGGAGGACCCCAGCCTTCCGGTCGATCCGGGGCTCGATTCTGCCCACCAGCGCATCGCCGTAGAGGATGGGGAGGACGTAATAGCCGTGCTTCCGCGCCTTAGCCGGAACGTAGACCTCCCACACGTAATCGAAGTCGAACAGCTGGCGGAGCAGCTCCCGGTCCCAGACCAATGGGTCGAGCGGGGCGAGGAGGGCGACCTCGTCTCGGCCGGGGACAACGTCACTCAAGTACCGGGAATCGGTGGAGAGCATGAAGCGATCGTCCCGAAGGCCCGCCACCCTGACCCGGCGGAGCGTCCCGTCCTCGACCATGGTCTCGGTGAGCCGCCCCCGTTCCTTGGCCGGGACCGTTCCCGACCAGACTTCCGCCCCGGCCCGCAGGCCAAGCAGGCCGACACCTCGAAATCGGCTCAGGAGCTGATGGCGCCGGACGTCCTCGTCGGAGAGGCGCGTGTCGAGCAGTCGCAGCGGGAAGAGCCGCTCGGTCAGGTGGTAGATGCGAACGTTCCCTTGTCGGCGGGCGATGCCGATCTGGCCGGTGCGGAAGAGCGCGTAGAGGACCGCTCGCGGGACGGTGACTTCGCCCCAGCCCCAGCGTAGGCGGGCCGCTCCGCGCTCGACGAAAGCGCTGCCCGGCAACGGTCCGTGGCGCTCGAGCTCCGAGAGGATGGTCCGGACCACGTCGCCGTGCTTGGCCAGAAACCGCCGCGCGGTCTTGTGGCTGGCGAGCCAGTGCGCCCAGTCCACCCGGTGCACCGGTAGCTCCTCGAGGGGGAGGATGTTCAGAGACTTGTTGTAGGCCTCGAAAAGCTGCCGTTCCCCTGGCGGGCCGTACAGCCACTGTTCCATCCAGGCCCGGCGATAGTTGCGGATGCGCGCCGCCAGGACCAAGTCGTCGTTGCGGGCGCCGGTCACCTCCAGCGGATCGAACTGCACCGAGCCCAGCTCGCGGACCACCTGGAGCACCGACTCCGGCCGAGCAGGGAGCGCGCGCGGCGGGGAAAGGAAGTGTCGGCGAACGAGAAACCGCCGAGCCTCGGGAGCAGTCAGCTCGAGCGGCGCATTTCCCGATCCGGGGGATGGCTCGAGGCGTCTCACACCTTGTCTTGCTCAGCGAGCACCTGGGCCCACGACTTGCCGTAAGGGTAGAACTTCTTCTTGTCGCCCGCTTCCCAAGCCCGTTTCAGCTCGGGGTCGGAGAGATCCCAATCGGGGCGGCACTTCTTCAGCACGGCCCGTAGGTCCTGCCGGAGCTCTTCCACCGTGGGACGGCCGAAGAACCAGTAGCCGTTGTAGATGGTGAAGATCCGCAACCCGGGCTCGAGAACGAGGGTGTGGGGAACCATCGGGTTGTGCGTCGGGTCGGTGTACTCGGCGACGTCCAGATCCTTCTGCGCTTTCCGCCCCGGATCGGAAAGGAAGGTCCAGTGGGCATCCAGAGCGGACCGGAATTCGTTGAGCTCGAGCAAGTTGTCGGTGGAGATGGTGACCATCCGGCAGTAGCCGACCTCCATCTCGCGATGCAGTTCCAGCAACCCCTCGTGCTGTCGGCGGTCCTTGGGGCAAAAGGAACCGCGACTCAGCACCAGGACCAGGGGGTCGGGTCCCTGCAGCTCGGAAAGCGTGCGGCGTTTTCCAGCCTGGTCGCTGAGCTCGTAGTCGGGGAAGATCGCTCCAGGGACGATGTCGCTACGCATGAGGGGCACCTCCAACAGGAGGGTGACTCCTAGCGCAGCCGGCCGAGCCGGGCTCCAAAACCGACAGCCAAGCGTTGTTGGTGGGCGCTGGCGGGGAAGATCACCCGCCGACGGCGTGGAGTGCCCGGGCGCCGATTGTTTCTCGGAGCGCGTCCTTCTTGTCGGTGCGCTCCCAGGTGAATTCCTTCTCCGACCGGCCGAAGTGCCCATAGGCCGCGGTCCGCTGGTAGATCGGTCGGAGCAGGTCCAGGTGCTCGATGATCTCCCGTGGCTTGAGCCCGAAGGTGCGCCGCACTGCCTCGGCGATGCGCTCCTCGGCCACCCGGGCCGTTCCGAACGTCTCCACCATCACCGAGACCGGGTCGGCCACGCCGATGGCGTAACTCATCTGGACCTCGCAGCGCGTGGCCAGCCCGGCGGCGACCACGTTCTTGGCGATGTAGCGCCCCATGTAGGCGGCCGAGCGGTCCACCTTGCTCGGGTCCTTGCCGCTGAAGGCACCGCCGCCATGTCGGCCCATGCCGCCGTAGGTGTCGACGATGATCTTCCTCCCGGTGACCCCGGAGTCCCCCATCGGGCCGCCGATGACGAAGCGGCCGGTGGGGTTGATGAGGAACCGGGTCTTCCGGTCCAGCAGCTTCTTGGGCAATGCCTTGGCGATGACGTCCTCGCGCACGGCCTCGTGGATCCGCTTGTTGGAGACGTCTTCCGAGTGCTGGGTGGAAACGACCACGGTGTCGATACGCACCGGCCGGCCGTCGACGTACTGCACGGTCACCTGGCTTTTGCCGTCCGGCCGGAGCCAGTCGTGCGACTTGCGGCGCACCTCGGCCAGCCTCCGGGTGAGCGCGTGGGCATAGTGGATGGGGGCCGGCATCAGCTCGGGCGTCTCATCGCAGGCGAAGCCGAACATCATCCCCTGGTCGCCGGCCCCCTGCTCCCGGTCGTTGTCCACTCCCCGGGCAATGTCCTGGCTCTGGCCCTCGATGGCCACCATCACCCCGCAGGTGTGGCCGTCGAAGCCCATGTCGCTGTGGGTGTAGCCGATGCGGACGATGGTGCCCCGGACGATGCTGGGAATGTCCGCGTAGGCTTCGGTGGTGACCTCGCCAGCGACGATGGCCAGGCCGGTCTTGACCAGGGTCTCGACCGCGACCCGGGCCCGCAGGTCCTTGGCGATGAGGGCGTCGAGCACGCCATCGCTGATCTGGTCGGCCACCTTGTCGGGGTGGCCCTCCGTCACCGACTCGGACGTGAAAAGAAAATCTTTGACCATGGCTCCACCGCCTCCAGCGCTGGGGAGGGGCGCGGACAGTAACGGCCGCTTGCCCACCGCGTCAAACGAACGCCTCCGGCGGCCGAGGACTCCCGCACCAGAGGGCCACTTCAAAGTTCTCGCCGTCGCTGAGCAGATGTGGCTCAGGGTGCGGAGACGGCCAACATGGCAATCTCCGAGACCGGCCGCAGATCCGCCCGCAGCCAGGCGTCCAGGACCGAGCGCACCGGAAGGTGGCTCCGAAGCCTGCTCCACGACTGAAGGGGAACGAGCCGGCGACGGATGTCCTCCGGCAACTGCTCTCGGTCCGATTCCGAGAGCACCAGCACCCCCCCGCCGGCCAGCGCCGTGCGGAGCCCAGTCGCTCCATAGGCTCGGCGCACCGTCCGTCCGGCCAGTACGGTGAGCAGGCCGGGATTCTGGTCGGTGGTGAAGATGCCGCGGTTCCCAGCCAGTGCCCAGACCTGGGGCGGAACCGGCCCCGGAACCGCGGCCGGGAGTACCGCACCCAGGAGCACCACCGCCGTCCCGGCCACCGCCAGGGCACCGGCCAAGGGCCGCGCCGCGGCGATCAAAACGGCGGCTCCAAAGGCCAGCAGGGTCGCCCCGGCGAGGGCAACGCGGACTGCGGGTTCGAACGGAAAGCGCAGGGCCAAGGCCCCGGCCAGGCCCAGTGCGCCGAGGACTGCGGCGGATAGCCACCGCCCACCCCCGGTCGCCCCGCGGGTCGCCGGCACCACCAGCGGGACCAGGGCCGGAACCATGTAGTGTGGATGCTTCAGCCCGGGCAGGCTGTAGACGACCAGCACCGCCAGCACCCAAGGAACGACCAGAGCGAAACCGCCTCGGTTCCCCGGACCTGTGTCAAGTCTGCTTGACATCAAGGTGTCAGACATCTCGTCACCCGACATCTCTTCACCCCACGGCTCGTCGGCCCTCGGGGCTCGCCGAAAGGACAGCAGCGGCGTCCAGGGCAGAAAGAGGACCGGCAGAGCCAGAAGCAGCAGCAGCTCGCCCGCCGCGGTCCAGGGCAAGCGGAACTTGCCCACGATCTCCCCGCCGAAGAAGCGGTTCAGGAAGGGGGCGCCGTGGACCTGGGCCATGGCCAGATACCAGGGAGCGGCAAGCGCGAGTCCTAACCCCAGGCTCGCCCACAGCCAGGGCGAGGCGAAGACCGCGGGCCGGTGGAGGAGGAACCACCACCCTCCAACCAGGATCAGCAGAACCGGCCCCACCGGTCCCTTCAGCAGCGCGGCGGCAGCTCCGGCCACTCCGACGAGCATCAGCCGTCGTGTCGGCGCCCCCCCGGCCACGGTCCAGGCAGTCCACAGCCCCACGGCGATGGCCAGCGCCAGTGGCACGTCCATCATGTCCAGCCGCCCATAGCGGAGGAGGCCCAGCGACGTCCCGGTCATGAGGATGGCCAGCGGGGCCGCTCGCTCGCCGACAATCGACCGGGCCAGCTGCCCGGCCATCCAGGCCAGGGCCACGGCGGCCAGGGCAACCGGGAGCCGCGCCGACCAGAGGTGGACCCCGAAGAGGGCGAAGGACAAGCGCATCCCCCAGTAGAGCAGCGGCGGCTTGGTGAAGTCCGCGGACCCGTCCTGGGTGGGGGTGAGCCAGGTGTTCCGGGCGTGCATCTCCGCCCCCAGCGCGAGATAGAGCGCCTCGTCAGGATGGGTGCCCACCCCGGGGCTGCCCAGGCCAGCCAGGGCCACGGCGGCGGTCACCAGCAGGGCGGCCGTGGCGGATGGGCGAGGCACTGAGTCCACGTGGCACGGGACGAGCTCTGACCACAAGCACTTCCGCCGATTTGCTGACCTTCAGGCCCCTCCGCCTTCCAGCGCCGCGGTCATCACCTTCGCACAGAGCCGCAGCACTTCCAGCCGGGCGTAGCGCTTGTCGTTGGCAGGGACGAGGTGCCAGGGGGCGTCGGGCCGATGGGTCCGGTCCAGCATCTCGGCTACCGCCACCTCGTACTCCTTCCAGCGCCGCCGGTTGCGCCAATCGTCCGGACCGATCTTGTAGCTCTTGAAGCGGTCCGTCTCCCGGGCCCGGAAGCGCTCCAGCTGGGTCTTGCGATCGATGTGGAGGAAGAACTTGGCCATGCGAACCCCGTCGGAGGTGAGCATGCGCTCGAAGGCGTTGATCTCGTCGTAGGCCCGCTTCCACAGCGCCTCGCGGGCGAACCGTTCCACCCGCTCCACCAGCACCCGGCCGTACCAGCTGCGATCGAAGATGGCGACCTCGCCCTTTCCCGGAAGCCGCCCCCAGAATCGCCAGAGGTAGTGGTGGCGGCGCGCCTCCTCGTCCGGCGGTCCGATGGGCCACACTTTGTACCCGCGCGGGTCCAGCTCGGCGGTGAGCCGTTTGATGCAACCGCCCTTCCCCGCCGCATCCCAGCCTTCAAAGGCAAAGATGGCCCGCTGGCCGGCCTGGAACATTCTTACCTGGAGCCCAAACACCTGGTGCTGCCGCCGCTTCAGCTCGTCGTCGTAGCCGTCCTTGGGAGCCGTGGCACCCAACTCCACGTCCTTCAAGGAGAGGGTTCCCGCCGGATAGACCTTGAACTCGTAAGCTTCGTCGGGCTGAAGCTTGCCTTTGCGCTTGGCCATGGATCCCGGGGGGTAGCTCACCCCAGCGAGCCTGCCGCTCGCCAGCTCTTTCCGACGGCGCGCTGCAACCGGGTTGCCCCCGGCGAGAGGGGCAGGGAGAGTCATCGGCCGCATGCACCGGCTCTGGCTCTCACTGCTCTTGCTCGGCTGCGCCACCACCTCCGGGCCCACCCGGAGCCAGGCCGGGGCCGCTTACGACGGCCGTTTTCCGGACCCAGGCGGCTCCCTCGACATCAGGGCTGGCGCGACGTCGGAGCGCGGAGCGGCCACCCTCACCGAGCTGACCTATAGCGGAGCGCCCGGCACCAGACCGGTCCAGGCCACCCTGGTCAAGCCGAAGCAGGGGCAGGGGCGCTCCGCCGGGATTCTCTTCGTCCACTGGCTGGGCGAGCCGGTGACGACCAATCGAACCGAGTTCCTCGAGGAGGCGGTGCAGCTGGCCGGGGAAGGGGCGGTGTCTCTTCTGATCGATGCGCTGTGGAGCCACTCCGATTGGTACAAGACCCGGACGATGGACGAGGACCCGGCCGCCTTCACCGCTCAAGTGGTGAGCCTGCGCCGGGGGCTCGACTTGCTAGCCCAGGACAGCGGGGTCGACTCCGAGCGGCTGGCCGTGGTGGGCCACGACTTCGGCGGGATGACCGGTCTGCTGGCGGCGGTGGCCGACGGGCGGCCGCGAACCGCTGTGCTCCTGGCCCTGACCCCCCGGTTCGAGAACTGGATGTTCTACCTCCCCAACAAGCGCCCCACCGACGAGTCGGCCTACCGGGCCCGTCTGCGGATGCTCGACCCCATCGATGCGGTCCCGGCGCAGCGAGGCGAGCTGCTGGTGCAGCTGGCCAACGAGGACTTCTACGTCCCCCCTGAGCAGATCGAGACCTGGAGGAAAGCCCTCGCCGGACGGGGGGAGCTGCGCACCTACCCCACCGGGCACTCCATGGATGCCCCGGCGGTGAAGCAGGACAGGCTGGAGTGGCTCCGGCGAAGACTTTCTCTCACCGGGCCCGCCAGGCGCTGAAGCGGTCAGTAGGCGACCGATGGCGAATGCGTGGCCAGCGTCGCCCGGCGCTCCGCCCCGCGCGTCGCCGTCTGCGCCGCCTGCCCGGCGGGGAGGATGACCGTGCCCCGGTTTCCAAAGAGGATTGCTCCCTGGAGATTTCCTGGCCCCCCGTTGGCGTCGGGGCTCACCCTCACCGCGACCTCGGAATCGCGCCCGTCGTTGAAGAGGACGCGGGTGTCGATGGAGGTCTGGGTTACCACCGCCGCACAGCACTGGTCCGTCACCAGGATGCCCACCCCCTCCGCGCTGGCCGCGGGATTGTGAGGAACGTCGAGGTCGTTGCCAATCGTCCAGGCCCCCTCCTGACCCAGGACCAGGATGCCGGTCACGGAGAACTCGCTCAGCCCGTCGGGGATGTGCGCCTCCACGTCGTTGAATGCCGCCAGGTTGTGCCGGGGACGCACCTCGAGGTGTTGCCGCTGCTGGAAGACGATGCCGTCTCCGCCCGCGCACTGCCCGTCGCAAGTCAGCGCGGTCAGTCCTTCGATCTCATTGAAAAGTACCCGCCAGTCACTGCCGTCGGTGTTGGTAATGGCTTGCACCGTCCCCAGGAAGTGATTCCGCTCCACCACTACCCCGTTCGCGTCTCGGGCCAGCACGCCGAGGGCCAGCGGGGTCAAGTCGGCGTTGGAGACCCCCCGGCCGTCGAAGCGGAACCCCCGGATGCTTGTGCCGGAAGCGCCTCCGTCGGGGAGGAAAAAGCCAACCCGGAACGGTCCCACGATCGGTGCGGGGCAGCCGATGATCGTCGCCCCATGCTTTCCCCGAAGGTCGAGCGGCTTGGTCACCGTGGCTCCGCAGAACCGTCCCTTGCCGACCACGATCCTCTCGCCGGCGCCGGCGGCGTCGACCGCCGCCTGGATAGTGGGGTGATCCTCGGGGACTCGATGAATCCGCCCGGCGGCGAGTGCGCTCGGGCCGAGCCACAGGAGGAAGTACCCTGCCCACCGCCACGTCGCGCCCTGTTTCATTGGAGCCTCCCGTCCCGGGGGGAGGATATGCCCCGACGACGAAAGTGGTTCCAGCGACGGCCGGAGGAGGCATGTGGGGGGATGAAGGGGCTGGTGGCAAGCAGCCCGACAGTGACCGGACCCTCCTCCACGCAGGGTTGGCGATCCCTCTAGAACCGCGGCTCAGTCGTGGCTCAGTCCCAGCCGGGCCTCGGTGGCACGGAAGTGCCGGTCGATCTCCTCGGCAGTGGTCAGCCGCAGCGCCTCGTCCAGGGCCGCCACTGCCTCGGCCCGCGAGACCCGGCGGATCAGCTGTTTGATGCGAGGAATCTGCCCGGCCGGCATGGATAGCTCGTCCAGCCCCAGGGCCAGCAGGATCAAGGTGAAGCGGGGATCGCCGGCCATCTCGCCGCACATCGAGACCGGGAGATTCGCCCGCTTCGCCGAGTCGGCGATCTGCAGGAGCGTGCGCAGCACCGACAGATGCAGCGGCTTGTAGAGGTAGGCCACGTCGCGATTCTGCCGGTCGATGGCCAGGGTGTACTGGATGAGGTCGTTGGTTCCGATGCTGAAAAAGTCCGCCTCCTGGGCCAGCCGGTCGGCGATCCAGGCGGCGCTGGGCGTCTCGATCATGATGCCCACCGGAAAGCGGCCGCTCATCCGCACGCCTTCGCGCGACAGCTCTGCCCGGCAGTGCTCCAGCTCGGTCCGGGCCTCCCGCAGCTCGGCGACCCCGGAAATGAGAGGGAACATCACCCGGAGGTTCCCGTGAACCGAGGCCCGGAGGAGGGCCCGCAGCTGGGCCCGGAACATCTCCCGCTGGCGGAGGGAATAGCGGATGGCCCGCAGCCCCATGGCGGGATTGGGCTCGCGCTCGCTCTTCCGGAAGCCGGGCATCTTGTCGCCGCCCAGGTCCACGGTGCGGATGGTCACTGGGCGCCCGCCCAGCTTTTCCAAGACGCTCCGGTAGGCCAGGTAGTGCTCTTGTTCGGTCGGGGCCTCCAGCCGGTCCAGGAAGAGGAACTCGGTGCGATACAGTCCGATGCCTTCGGCCCCGGAGGCGAGCAGCTGGGGGATCTCCTCCAGGAACTCCATGTTCCCCTGGAGACGGACCCGGAAGCCGTCGGTGGTGATGGCCGGCAGCTCCGCCAGCTGCATCTCTTCCCGGCCCCGGGCCAGCAGCTTCTCCAGATCGGCTCGGACCTCGTCCAGGGTGTTCGAGGGTGGGTTGATCCACAGGACGCCGCGGTCTCCGTCCACGGCCACCACGTCGCCCGGGCAGATCTGCTCCGAGACCCGTCCCGCTCCCACCACCGCCGGCGTGCTGCGGGCCCGAGCCACGATCGCGGTGTGGCTGGTCGACCCGCCCACGTCGGTGACGAAGGCGGCCACCCGTCCGGTACGCGCCAGCATCGCCGCATCGGCCGGGGAGAGGTCGTGGGCCACGATGATCGACCCCTCCGGCACCTCCTCCTCCACATCCACCACCTGGCCGAGGAGATTCCGAACCACCCGGTCGGCGATGAAGTCCACGTCGGCCCGGCGCTCGCGAAAGTACTCGTCGGGAATCTCGTCGAAGAGGTGCTTGATTTTCCGCGTCACCCGCCGAACTGCCCACTCGGCGTTGATGTTCTCCGCGGCGATGAGGCGGTTGACCTCCTCGAAGAGCATCGGGTCGCGGAGCATCAGCCGGTGCGCTTCCAGGATGAGGGCGTGGTCCTTGCCGTCGCTGCGCTCCAGTCTGTCCTTCAACCCCTGCAGCTGGTGCTCGGACAGATCGATGGCCGTCTTGAAGCGCATCAGCTCGGCCTCGACTTCGCTCGCAGCGAGCTTCAGCTTGGGAGTGCGCACCCTCCGGCGGTCGAGGACGAAGGCCCGGCCGATGGCCATCCCCGGGCTGGCGGCGATGGCGTGAAGCTTGAGACTGACGGCCTGGGGACTCATGGACGGTCTCTCAGCCACCCTCCCCGAACTTGTTGGCGATGAGCGCGCCAATCTCCTCGAGGCAGGCCTTGGCACCGGGGCCGATGCAGGAGACGTGGAGCACCTGTCCGCAGGCGGCGGCGAGCATCAACACCCCCATGATCGACTTGCCATTCACTTCCTGATCCTCGGAGCGCAGCACCACATCGCAGGCGCAGTTGTTGGTGAGCAGGACCAGCTGGGCTGCCGCCCGGGCGTGGAGCCCCAGCTGATTCACGATGATGAAGTCGTCCTCCGCGCGCTCCGCCATCACCTCTCCACTGGCGACTACAGCCAGGACCCCAGCAGTGTCGCCAGCACAGCCGCCACGGCCATCAACGCGGCGGTTGGAACCTTCCTGGCCACCAGAACGTAGCTGAGCGCCCCCAGGGCCAGACAACCTCCCGCCAGCAGCCAGCCACCGATGCCGCCCTGTTGCGAGCCGAAGACGAAGGCCAGGTAGGCGGCGCTGGCTCCCGCGCTGGCCGCGGCCACGGCCCGCAACCGGGCGCCACGGCTCGGGAGCCGTGCCCGGGCCACCGCCTCGACCAAACGATCGCCCAGCCCCAGTCCCATCCGGAACAGGCGGGCTCGAAAGGTGAAATGCACGACGTTGTAGAGAACCAGGAAGAGCACCGCCGCCCAGGCCCCCAACCAAGGCACCAGCGCCGCACAGAGCGCTCCCACCGCCGGCTTGAGCGAGAGCCAGAAAAAGCCGTCCCCCAGCGCCGCCAGGGGTCCCATCAAAGCCCCCTTGAACTCGTTGACCCGGGAGGGGTCCTCCTCGCCTCGGGCAATGCGTTCCTCGTGGTAGAGCACCCCGCCCACGATGGCCGCGGCCACGTAGGGGTGGGTATTGAAGAAGGTGAGGTGGCGCTTCACCGCCGCAGCCCGCGCCTCCGGGTCGGGGTAGAACTGAACCAGCGCCGGGTAGAGCGCGTAGGCCAGCCCCAGGTTCTGCATCCCCTTCGGGTTCCAGCTGGCCTGCAGGAAGAGCGAGCGGAAGAAGACCCGCCACAGCACCCCCCGCGGCAGATGGGTCCCCGTCGAGCTCACGCCCCGCCCACCCAGGCCAGGACCAGGGTGGCCGCGGTCACCCCCACTCCACCCACCAGGGCCCAGGAGGCTGCTCGCTTGGCGTGGGAACCGCGGGCGGCGATGGCCGCAGCCACGCA
>JBKOYI010000018.1:0-7293 GCA_046725335.1 Myxococcota bacterium
CGCGCCAGCGCCAGGAGGTGGAGAACGGCGTTGGTGGAGCCTCCGGTCGCGGCGACCGCGGCGATCGCGTTCTCGAACGAGGCCCGGGTCAGATGCTGCCTTGGCCGCATGCCCGCCTGGAGCAGGCGCACCGCGAGCGCACCCGCGGCCCGGGTCGACTCCTCCTTGCGCGGATCCTCGGCGGGGATGGTGGCGTAGCCCACCGGGGAGAGCCCGAGCACCTCCAGGGCCAGCGCCATGGTGTTCGCCGTGTACTGGCCTCCGCAGGCGCCGCTGCCGGGGCAGGCCGCGTCCTCGAGCTCCCGCAGCTGCGCCGCCGACATCCGGCCGGCGGCGTGCGCCCCCACGCCCTCGAACACGTCCTGGATGGTGACGTCGCGCCCCTCGAACCGGCCGGGGCGGATCGAGCCTCCGTAGAGCACCACCGAGGGCAGGTCCAGCCGGAGCAGCGCCATCGCCGCTGCAGGGAGGGTCTTGTCGCAGCCGACCAGGGCGACCATCCCGTCGAACAGGTGGCCCCGGCCGACCAGCTCGATGGAGTCGGCGATCACCTCGCGGCTGACCAGCGAGGCCTTCATCCCCTCGGTGCCCATGGTGACGCCGTCGCTGATGGCGATGGTGTCGAACTCCATCGGCGTGCAGCCGGCGGCGCGGATGCCCTGCTTCACCTGCTCCGCGAGCCGCCGGAGGTGGAAGTTGCAGGGCATGGTCTCGGTCCAGGTGCTCGCCACCCCGATGAGCGGCCGGGCCAGGTCCTCCGAGCTGAAACCGATGGCCTTGAGCATCGCCCGCGCGGGCGCCCGGTCCGGACCCTCGGTGAGCGGGCGACTCCTATGCCGCAGGTCCGCTGGCATCAGCGCTCCTCCAGCTGCGGCTGCGGCCTCGACCTCGCCGGCACCGCGCGGCGGAGCGCACGGAGTACCGCGCTGCCCGCCTCCTGCGTCGTGGCGGAGTGCCGGCCGGGGAGAGCGACGTCCTCGGTGAGCACGCCCTCCTCGAGCGCCGCGCTCACCGCGGCCTCGAGCGCCCAGGCCGCCCCGGGCAGCGCCAGCGAGTGACGCAGCAGCATCGCCGCGCTGAGGATCGCCCCGTAGGGGTTGGCCACGCCTCGGCCGGCGAGCGCCGGCGCCGAACCGTGGATCGGCTCGTACAGCCCGCGCGGCCCCTCGCCCAGCGACGCCGAGGGCAGCATCCCGATGGAGCCGCCGAGGACCGCGGCCTCGTCGGTGAGCACGTCGCCGAACAGGTTCTCGGTGACGATCACGTCGAACGACCTCGGCGCCCGCACCAGCTGCATCGCGCAGGAGTCGACCAGCTGGTGATCGAGCTGCACATCGGGGAACTCGTCCTCCACGACCCGACTGGCCACCTCCCGCCAGAGCCGGGAGGTCTCGAGCACGTTGGCCTTGTCCACCGAGGTGAGCTTCCGTCGCCGCTCCCGGGCGTGGCCCGCCGCGGCGCGCACCACGCGTTCGACCTCCCCCACCGTGTAGGAGCAAACGTCCTCGGCCCGGTCGCCCTCGCGCCGCTTGTCACCGAAGTAGATGCCGCCGGTCAGCTCGCGGACGACGAGGAGGTCGACGCCCCGGAGCAGCTCGGGCCGGACCGGCGAGCTGGGGATGACCATCGGATGAACGGTGACCGGGCGCAGGTTGGCGAAGAGCCCCAGCTCCCGACGCAACGCGAGCAGCCCCTGCTCGGGCCGGACGCGCGCCTCGGGCGGCCACTGGGGCCCGCCCACCGCCCCGAGAAGGACGGCGCTCGCCGAGCGGCACAGGGCGAGCGTCTCCTCGGGGAGCGGCGAGCCGGTCTGGTCGATCGCGCAGCCCCCGATGAGCGCGTGGCGAAGCTCCACCTTCTCCCCGTGCAGCGCCGCTGTCTCCACCAGCGCGCGCGCCGCGAGCTCGGTCACCTCCGGGCCGATCCCGTCACCTCCCAGCACCGCGACCAGGTGGCTCATGCGCCCTCCTCGCGGCGGCGGGCCTGCTCGTAGGCGGCGATCGCCACCGCCTGGCCGAGGAGGAAGCCCAGCTCGTCCGTCCCGTCGAGCAGGCAACGGCGGGCGAAGGGATCGATGGAGAAGCGGGCGCGGACTCCGGGTGCGGTCACCTCCTGCGCCTCGAGGTCCACCGTCACCTCGGCGAAGGGCTGCGCGAGCAGGGCCCGGTGCGCCTCCTCGTCCACCACTGCCGGGACGAGCCCGTTCTTGACCGCGTTGTTCCGGAAGATGTCGGCGATGGAGGCGCTGATCACCGCCCGGAAGCCGTGGTCCACCAGTGCCCAGGGCGCGTGCTCCCGCGACGAGCCGCACCCGAAGTTCGCCCCGGCGACCAGGATCCACGCCCCGGCGGCCCGAGGGTCGTTGAGTGGGAAGTCGGCCACCGGCGCGCCCTGCCCGTCGTACCGCCATCCGGCGAAGAGCCACCGCCCCAGCCCGTCCCGGGTGGTCCCCTTCAGGAAACGCGCGGGAATGATCTGGTCGGTGTCGATGTCGCGCCGGGGGAGCACCACCGTCCGGGAGGTGAGGGTGCGGAAGGGCTGCATCAGCGTTTCCCCTCGGCGCTGGCGTCGACGAAGCCCCGCGGATCGGCCAGCGCGCCGGCGATTGCCGCGGCGGCGGCGGTGAGGGGGCTGGCGAGGAAGGTGCGGGCTCCCGGCCCCTGCCGGCCCTCGAAGTTGCGGTTGGAGGTGCTGACCGCGGACTGGCCCGGGCCCACCTGGTCGCCGTTCATCGCGATGCACATCGAGCAACCCGGTTCTCGCCACTCCGCTCCGGCCTCGAGGAAGATCCGGTGCAGCCCCTCGGCCTCGGCGGCGCGCTTCACCTCCCGCGAGCCGGGCACCACCAGGGCGCGCACCCGCGGCGCCACCCGGCGCCCGCGCAGCACCGACGCCGCGGCGCGAAGATCCGAGAGCCGACCATTGGTACACGAGCCGATGAACACCACGTCGATCGGGTGCCCCTGGAGCGGCTGCCCGGGCCGCAGCCCCATGTAGGTCAGCGCCGCCTCGAGAGCCCGGCGGGCCGACGGCTCGCGCTCGCGCTCCGGCTCGGGAACTCGCCCGGAGACCGGCGCGGACATCCCGGGGTTGGTGCCGAAGGTGACCGTGGGCTCGAGCGCCGAGGCGTCGATCTCGATCGCCGCGTCGAAGCGCGCGCCCGGATCGCTCCGCAGCGTCCGCCAGCGCACCAGCGCGGCGTCCCACGCCTTCCCCTTCGGCGCACGGGGTCTTCCGTGCAGGTACTCGAACGTCGTGTCGTCCGGGGCGACCAGGCCCGCGCGTGCGCCGGCCTCGATGGACATGTTGCAGAGGGTCATCCGGGCCTCCATCGGCAGCGCGCGGATCGCCTCGCCCGAGTACTCGAGGACGTGACCACTCCCTCCGGACACGCCGAGCCGGGAGATGATTTCGAGGATCAGGTCCTTGGCGGTGACGCAGGGCCCGAGCCGGCCGTGCACCCGGACCTCCAGGGACCTCGGCCGCCGCTGGAGCAGGCACTGGGTGGCCAGGACGTGCCCCACCTCGCTGGTCCCGATGCCGAAGGCGAAGCCGCCGAACGCGCCGTGGGTGCTGGTGTGGCTGTCACCGCAGACCACCGTGCGCCCCGGCTGGGTCAGGCCGAGCTCGGGCCCGATGACGTGGACGATGCCCTGGTGGTCCGCCCCGAGGGGGTGAAGCTCGATGCCGAACTCACGGCAGTTCCGCTCCAGCGCCTCGAGCTGGCTGCGGCATTGCGGGTCGGTGATCTCCACCTCGCCCGCCGGGCCCGCAGGCGTGGTGGGCGTCGAGTGGTCCATCGTCGCCAGCGTCAGATCCGGACGGCGTACCCGCAGCCCGCGCTCGCGGAGCATGGTGAAGGCCTGCGGCGAGGTGACCTCGTGCACCAGGTGCAGGTCCACGAAGAGCACCGCCGGCGCCTCGGCGGTCTCGGGACGGACCAGGTGGCTCTCCCAGATCCGGTCGAAGAGGGTTCGCGCGCCGGACTCAGACCGCTCCACAGGTCATCTCCGGGAGGGCGGGGCTCCGCCGGGGGAGCCGTCCGGCGGCGATGCGGTTCACCACCTCCAGGTAGGCCAGCGCGCTGGCGACGACGATGTCGGTGTCCACGGCGCGGCCGCGGAAGCGCCGGCCCTCGGACTCGACGTCCACCGTGGCCTCGCCCTGCGCGTCCTCCCCGGCGCTGACGCTGGTGATCCGCAAGTCCCGCAGCTTGGCGTTCACCCCGGTGATGCGGTCGATGCACTTGAACACCGCGTCCACCGGACCGTCGCCGATGGCAGCCTCCTCCTGTGCCCGACCTCCGCGTCGCTGCAGGCGAACCGCGGCGCTGGGCGGGGTGCCGGTGCCCGAGGCGGCGGTGAGGCTGACCAGCGTCCAGCCGCCGGCGGAGCTCTGGTGGAAGAGGCCCACCAGCAGCGCCTCGAGGTCGCCGTCGTAGATCTCCTTCTTCTTGTCGGCGAGCTTCTTCAGCTCCTCGAACACCTGGTCGATCTGCGCCGGCTCCAGCTCGTAGCCCAGGTCGCGCAGGCGGCTCGCCAGGGCGTGCCGGCCGCTGTGCTTGCCCAGGACCAGGCTGGTGCTCTTGAACCCCACGTCCTCGGGGCGCATCACCTCGTAGGTCAGCGGGAACTCGATCATCCCGTGCTGGTGGATGCCCGACTCGTGGGCGAAGGCGTTCTGCCCCACCACCGCCTTGTTCCGCGCCACCTGGAACCCGGAGGCCGCGGCGACGACGCGACTGGCGTTGCAGAGCTGCTGGGTGCGGATTCCGGTTTCCAGGTGCAGGTAGTCGGCCCGGGTGCGCAGCGCCATCACCACCTCTTCCAGCGAGCAGTTCCCGGCGCGCTCCCCGATGCCGTTCACCGTGCACTCCACCTGGCGGGCCCCGGCTTGCAGCGCGGCGAGGCTGTTGGCCACCGCCAGGCCCAGGTCGTCGTGGCAGTGGACGCTGAGGACCACCTCCTCGATCCGGCGCACCGTCCTCCGGAGGAAGGAGATGAGCTCGGCGAACTGCGCCGGCACGGCGTAGCCCACGGTGTCCGGGATGTTGATGGTGGTGGCACCGGCCTCGATGACCCGCTCCACCACCTCGGCCAGGAATTCCGGCTCGGTGCGGGCAGCGTCCTCGGCCGAGAACTCGACGTCGTCGCAGCGCGCGCGGGCGTACTCGACGCTGCTGGTCGCAAGCCGCAGTACGTCCTCGCGGGACATCTTCAGCTTGTGCTGGCGGTGGATGGGGCTGGTGGCCAGGAAGACGTGGACCCGTCGCCGTCTGGCCGGAGCGAGCGCCTCGAGCGCCCGGTCGATGTCGCCCCGGCTGGCGCGGGCCAGCGCGGCCACCGCCGGGCCATCCACCGCGCGGGCCACCGCCTGCACCGCCTCGAAGTCGCCCGGCGAGGCCACCGGGAAGCCGGCCTCGATCACGTCCACGCCCAGGTGGCCCAGCACCCGCGCCACCTGGAGCTTCTGGGCCAGGTTCATGCTCGCCCCGGGCGCCTGCTCGCCGTCGCGGAGGGTGGTGTCGAAGACGATGACCCGCTCGTTCCCGCTGCCGTTCTTCATCACTGGTATCTCCTCGAGGAAGGGTTGCTCCGGCGCGCTGGCGCCGGTGTTCGTTGGTGCTCCTGATTCAGGCCGCGAGATCGCCCTCCGACGCTCCGGCCGTGCCCTGCATCGCGGCGCCACGGGCCATGGCCACCGCCCCGGTGCGGACCATTTCCAGGATGCCGAAGGGGCGGAGCAGCTCGATGAGCCCGTCCAGCTTCTCCGGCGTGCCGGTGACCTCCGCGGTGAGCGCCTCGGGCGCCACGTCCACCACCCGGGCCCGGAAGGTCTCGCAGAGCTGGAGGATCTCTCCCCGCCGCTCGGCGCCGGCGCGCACCTTGACGAAAGCCATCTCCCGGGAGACGGCCGGGGCGTGGGTCACGTCGTGGACCTCGAGGACGTTGACCAGCTTGTAGAGGTTGGCCTCCAGCCGCTGAGCGGTGTCCTCGTCGCACTGGACCACCAGGGTGATGCGCGAGACCCCTTCCCGCTCGGTGCGGCCGACTGTGAGCGAGTCGATGTTGAAGCCGCGCCGGCGGAACAGCGAGACCACGCGGTTCAGGGTCCCAGGACGGTCCTCGACGTAGGCGATGAAGGTGCGGGCGATGCGCCGGCCGCTGGGAGCGGCGAACGCCGAGTCATGACTCATGGATGCTCTCCTCGATCCGCGAGGGGCGGCGGATCATCGCGTGCAGGTCGGCGTTGGCCGGGACCATGGGGTAGACCGACTCCTCGCCCTCGACGCAGAACTCGATCACCACGGTGCCGGGCTCGCTCCGCGCCTTCTCCACTGCCGAGGGAATCTCCTCGCGGCTGGTGACCCGGAGCCCGGTCAGCCCGTGCGCCTCGGTCAGCTTCACGAAGTCCGGGCTCTTCAGCGGCGTGGCGACGTAACGGCCGCCGTAGAAGAACTCCTGCCACTGCCGGACCATCCCCAGGTAGCCGTTGTTGATCAGCGCGACGTTGACCTTGATTCCCTCCTGGGCACAGGTGATCAGCTCGCAGGCGGTCATCTGGAAGCCACCGTCGCCGACCACCACCCAGATCTCGTCGTGGGGCCGGGCGAAGCGGGCGCCGATCGCCGCGGGGAGCGCGAAGCCCATGGTGCCCAGGCCGCCGGAGGTGAGGAGCGAGCGCGGACGCTCGTGGGGGTAGTACTGCGCCTCCCACATCTGGTGCTGCCCGACGTCGGTGACCACCAGCGCCTCGCCCCCGGTCAGACGCCACAGGTCATGCAGCACGTGCGGCGCGCGCAGCTTTTCCCCGTGCGGGATGCCCTGGACGTCGCGAGCGGCCGAGTCCTGGCGAAGGGCGCGGATCTTCGCCCACCACTCGCCGTGCTCCCGCTCGCGGACCGCGGGGATCAGCCGATCGAGGGACCTCCGCAGATCGCCCACCAGCGCCACGTCGGCCTTAACGTTCTTGTTGACCTCCGCGGGGTCGATCTCCAGATGAATCTTCTTCGCCGCGGTGGCGTAGTTCTTGAGGTTGCCGGTGACGCGGTCGTCGAATCGCATCCCGACCGCGACGAGGAGATCGGCCTCCTGCACCGCGTGGTTCACCCAGGCCTCGCCGTGCATGCCCATCATCCCCAGGCTCAGCGCGTGCGAGGCGGGGAACGCCCCGAGCCCGAGCAGGGTGCTGGCCACCGGCACGCCGGTCTTCTCCGCGAAGCGCAGGAGCTGCTCGCACGCGCCCGCCTTGATGACCCCGTGCCCGCAGAAGATCAGCGGACGTCGGGCCTGG
>JBKOYI010000078.1:0-19322 GCA_046725335.1 Myxococcota bacterium
GCTCCGGGCGATGCGAGAGGGTCCGAAACGGTTCCAGGCCCCGTTGAGACGCATGAGTATGCGGGTGGGAGCATGATCGCTGCGCCGGATGTTGAAGCAGAGGTCGGTCAGCCAGAGTGTCCCACTCGAGCGATGGAAGAACGCCGTCTCGGAAAGTTGAGGCATCCCTTCGATGGGAACCAGCTCCATCGTCCCGGTCCAGGGGTTCTCCGCCGCGTCGACCAAGGGCTCGGGCATCGGCTCTCCATGGAGCTTGGCCTTGAGCGCCGTCGGTCCGAAGACCCGAGCACGGGGGAAGGCCAGCCGCGCAGCAGGGAGACCCAGGTGATGAAGGGCGCTGGGGGCGACGATGGCCGTCACGCGCCCCAGGACGTTGATGGCTGCCGCCGCTTCATCGATCCGCGGAAGTGGGGACAGGATGAGGAGGTTGCCGGACTGAAGCTGGAAGATGCCCGAGCGAACCGGAAAGCGCAGCCCTTGCAGCCGGAGGATGTCGTCGAGCACCCACAGGCCCGGAGCAACGTTGACGGGTTCCATCCGCTCGTTCGTACTCGCAGCACGACCCGGAGGACCAGAGTTTCTCGCGGTCGCCGAGCGGCGGGCACGAGCGCAGGCGAGGGCGCCGATGAGATGAACGGCGGCCCGGGGGCAAGCGCAGACCGTGCGAGGCGCCTCGCAGCGTGTTTAGAACACGGCCCGGATGCCGGACCTCGTCACAGTCACCGCCGAGGGGCTCTTCTGTCCCCGGGGCGGTTTCCACATCGACCCCTGGCGCCCGGTTGAGCGGGCCCTGCTGACCCACGCCCATGCCGACCATGCCCACCCTGGGAATGCCAGCTACCTGTGCGCCGAAGCCGGGCTTTCGGTGGCACGACATCGGCTTCCAGAGGCCACCGTGGAGGGCTGGCCCTATGGGGAGCGGCGCCGGCTGGGGGAGGTGGAGGTCTCCTTCCACCCCGCGGGCCACGTCCTGGGCTCGGCCCAGATCCGCATCGAGGCCGACGGGGAGGTGTGGGTCATCTCCGGCGATTACAAGCGGGCGGCCGATCCCACCTGCGCTCCCTTCGAGCCGGTGCGCGCCCAGGTCTTCGTCACCGAGGCCACCTTCGGTCTCCCGGTCTTTCGATGGGATCCGACCGAGACGGTCATCGAGGACATCCTCCGCTGGTGGGCCACCAACCGGGACGCCGGCCGGGCATCGCTCCTTTTCTGCTACGTGCTGGGAAAGGCCCAGCGAATCCTGGCCGAGCTGGCAACCCGCATCGACCACCGGGTGTTCGCCCACGGCGCCATCGCCGGGATGACCGACCTCTACCGCCAGGCGGGCATTCGCCTGGTCCCGCTCGAACGGGTGGCCGATACCGCCAAGGGACGGGACTTTGCCGGTGAGCTGGTGCTGGCCCCGATCACCGCCCGCGGGACGCCGTGGATGAAGCGCTTCGGGGAGGCGAGCATCGCCCTGGTGAGCGGGTTCATGCGCGTCCGTGGAGAGCGGAGGCGACGGAGCGTGGACCGCGGCTTTCCGCTATCCGACCACGCCGACTGGCCGGCAATTCTCACCACCGTGCGCGAAACTGGCGCCGAGCGGGTCCTGGTGACACACGGTTACACTGTCCCTCTGGCGCAGGCTCTCAGAGAACTCGGCTACCGCGCCGAACCGCTGGAGACTCCCTACGGGACGGAACGTGACGACTGACCCGGAGGTCACTGCCCCCGAGTGCGATAGGGTTGGGCAGCGATGAAGCGGTTGGGGCGCGCGGTGCTTGTGACAGCGGCGGCGTTGCTCGCCGCAGCGGCGCTGGTCATTGGCCTCGATGCCTTCTGGCAGCTTCCGGACGCGGCCACCCCCAGCATTCCGGGCCTCCGCGACCGGGTCGAAGTCCGCTTCGATGGGCGAGGAATTCCCACCATCCGCGCTCGCTCGCTTCCGGACGCCTTTCGGGTCGAAGGGTACCTCCAGGCACGGGAGCGCCTCTTCCAGATGGAGCTCGCTCGCCGGGTGGCCGGTGGTGAGGTGGCCGAGCTGGTCGGCCACGCCGCGCTCCCGCTCGACCGCCGGCAGCGGGCTTACGGATTCGCCCAGGTGGCGGAAGCGGCCGTCCAGCAGCTGCCGGCCAACGAGCGACGGGACGTCGAGGCACTCGCCGACGGGATCAACGCCTTCATCGTTTCCCATCGAAGCCACTGGGGCCTGGAGTTCCAGCTGCTGGGCAGCGGGGCCCGGCCCTGGCGTCCGGCCGACACGGTCCGCGTTCTGCTGCTCATGCACCAGCAGCTCTCCGAGTCCTGGCCCTCCGAGCTGTTGGTGGAGTCGCTGGCCGGCCTTCCACCCGCTCGGCGCAACTTCCTGACCCCCACCGTCACCTCGGAGGACGTGCTGCTGGTGCCAGACGCCACACCGCCTCCGCCTCCCAGCACCGCCCTTCTGCTCACCCGAGGCAGCGAGCCGGTCAGGCCCATCCCGCCGCTTCCGCCTCGAGAGCCACTGGAGGTGCTCGGCATCCCACTGGATCCGTCCGGACCGGCACCGAACCCAGATGTCGGCAGCAACGGCTGGGTCCTCTCCGGTGCTCGCACGGGCAGCGGCAAGCCTCTGCTGGCCAACGACCTGCACCTGGGACTCACCGTCCCCGGCACCTGGTATCCGCTGCGCATCGAGCTGATCGACGGCCGCGGCGAGATCCTCCGCTGGATCCAGGGGGTCAGCCTCCCCGGCTTGCCGGGCATCGTCGTTTTCCAGAACGACCGGCTGGCCATCGGCTTCACCAACACCGGCACCGACGTGCAGGACCTCTACCGTGAACCTGCTCTGGGCGAACGGATGGAGCGCATCGCCGTAAAGGACGCGCCGGGCGAGACGCTCACCGTTCAGCTGGGCCGACACGGCCCGATGGTCCGACCCGGCCTGGCCCTGCAGTGGGCGGCCCTCGACCCCGGCACACTCCGGCTCCCGGTTTCTCAGATGATGTTGGCCAGCGACTGGGAGAGCCTGAACGCCGCTGCCGACGCGTTCCTCGGACCCGGCCAGAACGTCCTCTACGCCGACGCCGAGGGACACATCGGCTGGCGGGTGAGCGGGGTGCTCCCCCTGAGGCAGGGCGGCGACGATGGCCGAGCGCCGCGCAGCGGCACCGATGGCCAGCACGGCTGGAAGGGCTATCTCCCTCCGGCGGCCATGCCCCGGGTGCTCGATCCTCCCGAGGGTCGAATCGTCACCGCCAACCAGCGCCTCATCGGAACCAGCGGGGGGCTGAACTGGCCGTCGGCCTGGGCCTCCCCCACTCGAGCTCGGCGCATCCTCGAGCTGGTGGACAGGGGAGGAAAACTGGACGCCCACGCTGCCCGGAGCATCCAGATGGACACCGTTGGCCTGGTCCATCGAGAGGTCGTGGAGCGGGTCCGTCCCCTCCTCGAGCCGGAACTGGCCCAAGCCTTCGAAGGCTGGGACGGGCGAGCCGAGGCCAGCAGCAAGCTCTTCCGAGCCGCCGAGGACATCCGCCAGGCCAGCTACCGCGCCGTGGTGTCCCGGGTGCTGGAGGGAAGCCAGGTCCCAGCCGAGGCCCTCGATTGGTACAACGACGACGCCACCCTCCTGGCCGCGCTGCGGGCCAGCCCTGAGGCCTGGCGCAAGGCCGGACTGGGCGAGCGAGATGCCACCCTGCGCGCTGCCGTCCGGGAGGTCCACCTGGACGGGCCCAGCTGGGGCGAGCGAAACCGGCTGACCCTGAGACACCCCTTTGGGCGGAGCGGCGGAGTGCTGGGAGCGCTGTTCAATCCGTCCTCTCCCCCGCTCTCCGGCTGTTCCCGCTGCGTCCGGGTGGCCACCCCTCATTTCGGGCAGAGCATGCGCTTCGTGGTCGACTTCGCCGACCCCGAGGCCACCACGCTGGTGCTTCCGCTCGGGGTCTCCGGCCACCTGGGCAGCTCCCACCGCCAGGACCAGCTCCGCGACTGGCTCAGCGGCGATCTGGACGGAAGGCACTCCCATCTCCATGCTCCCGCGGTGGGCACCGCGCTCGTCTTTGCGCCGTGAAGCGCTTCGCTGACCTCTACGAAGCGCTCGATTCGACGACCTCTACGCTGGCCAAGGTGGAGGCGATGGTGCAGTACTTCCGTCAGGCCCCGCCGCAGGACGCCGCCTGGGCCTTGTGGTTTCTAACCGGGAGGCGGCCCAAGCGATTGCTCGGAGCACAGGCCCTGGTGGCCTGGACGCTGGAGCTGACTCGGACCCCGGACTGGCTCTTCAGCGAGTGCTACGCGGTGGTGGGGGACCTGGCCGAATGCATCGCCCTGCTCCTCGATGATGGCAGCCGGGTCACCCATCCCGACGAGACGCCGCTCTCGGTGTGGATGGAGCAGCACATCCTGCCCCTGCGTGGGCTGGACCCGGCCGAGCAGGAAGCGCGGGTCACGGGCTACTGGCGGACGCTGGATCGGCGCGAGCTGTTCGTCCTCAACAAGCTGCTCACCGGCGAGTTGCGGGTGGGCGTTTCGGAGACGCTGGTGCTGCGGGCCCTGAGCGAGGTGGCCCGGCTCCCGCCGGCGGTGCTGGCCCAGCGGACGATGGGCGACTGGACACCCTCGGCCCAATTCCTGGAGCGCATCCTGGCCCAGGAGCACCTCTCGGAGGACGCCTCACGGCCCTACCCCTTCTTCCTGGCCTCTCCGCTGGAGGACCCGGCCGAGTCGCTGGGACCCCGCACCGACTGGCAAGTGGAGTGGAAGTGGGATGGCATCCGCGGCCAGTTGGTCCGCCGTCAGGGGCGCGTCTTCCTCTGGTCCCGAG
Organism: Myxococcota bacterium; assembly: GCA_046725335.1. Lineage (GTDB taxonomy): Bacteria > Myxococcota > Myxococcia > Myxococcales > Myxococcaceae > RPRB01. The sequence continues at coordinate 4,787 of JBKOYI010000078.1, forward strand.
GGGAGGAGCTGGTCACCGAGCGCTTTCCCGAGGTGGCGGAGGCGGGGTCCACCTTGCCCGACGGGACGGTGCTCGACGGGGAGATTCTCGCCTACGGAGTGGATCGGCCCCACCCCTTCTCCCGGCTGCAGACCCGCATCGGGCGGCAGACCTTGACGCCGAAGATCCTGGCCGAGGCCCCGGCCGCCTTCATGGCCTATGACCTCCTCGAAGAGGAGGGGCGGGACATTCGAGAGCAGCCCCTGACCGAGCGGCGCGCCCGGCTGGAGGCCCTGCTCTCGGGCCGACATCGGCGCTTCTTCGTGTCCGAAGTGCTGACCGAGCCGAGCTGGCAGATGCTGGCCGAGCGGCGAAGCGAGGCCCGAGCCCGGCAGGTGGAAGGGTTGATGCTCAAGCGCCTCAGCTCCCCCTACCGCACCGGGCGGAGGCGGGGTGACTGGTGGAAGTGGAAGATCGATCCCTTCCAGGTCGACGCGGTTCTGCTCTACGCCCACCCCGGAAATGGCCGGCGGGCCAATCTCTTCACCGACTACACTTTTGGTCTCTGGGAGGGGGGCGCCCTCTTGCCGGTGGCCAAGGCCTACTCCGGGCTGAGTGACGCCGAGATCCGCGAGCTGGACGGCTGGGTGCGCTCCCACACGGTGCAACGGTTTGGACCAGTGCGGGCGGTCGAACCTACGCAAGTGTTCGAGCTGCACTTCGAGGGAATCGCCCGTTCCACTCGCCACAAATCGGGCGTCGCGGTTCGCTTCCCACGCATTGCCCGCTGGCGGACGGACAAGCCGGCCTCCGAGGCTGACACCCTGGAGACGCTCCGGCGGATGATTCCCGGGGGGGCGGACGTGGACCTCGACCCGGGCGCGCGCTAAGCCACCGGCGAGGACGTCCGGCGGAGGTCGGACACATGGCAACCCACGAGCTGTCCGGAATGGACCTGTTGAACCACCAGCTGCTCAACAAGGGCACCGCCTTCACCGAGGAGGAGCGGGTCCGGTTCGGCCTCCACGGGCTCCTCCCTCCCCAGATGGAAACCCTCACCGAGCAGGTGGGCCGGGCCTATCGTGCCTACCAGCGGAAGAGCGACGACCTGGAGCGGCACATCTACCTGCGTGCCCTGCAGGACACCAACGAGGTGCTCTTCTACCGCCTGCTGCTCGAGCACGTGGAGGAGATGACCCCCATCATCTACACCCCGGTGGTGGCACAGGCCTGTGAGCAGTTCAGTCACATCTACCGGCGCCCGCGAGGGATGTTCATCTCCTATCCCCTCCGCGACTCGATTCCCGAGCTTCTCCGGAACCGGCCCAACCGTGAGGTGGACATCATCGTCGTCACGGACGGCGAGCGCATCCTCGGCATCGGAGACCAGGGGGCCGGGGGGCTGGCCATCCCCATCGGCAAGCTGTCCCTCTACACCCTGATCGGCGGCATCCGCCCGGACCGCACCCTCCCGATCGTCCTCGACGTGGGGACGAACAACCTCGAACGCCTGGGGGATCCGGAGTACCTGGGCTGGCATCATGGGCGGATCTCCGGGGAGCCGTATTTCGAGTTCGTCGACCGCTTCGTCCAGGCGGTGAGCCAGGAGCTGCCGGGCACCTGCCTGCAGTGGGAGGATCTCGCCACCCCCAACGCTCGCCCGATCCTGGAGCGGTACCGGGAGCGGATGCTGACCTTCAACGACGACATCCAGGGAACTGCGGCGGTGGCCCTGGGGGCGCTGCTCTCGGCGGTCCGGGTGACCGGCACTTCCCTGCGGGACCAGCGCATCGTCATGCTGGGGGCGGGCTCGGCCGGAATGGGAGTGACCGATTTCCTGCTGGTGGCGATGCAGGAGGAGGGACTTACCGACGCAGAGGCCCGGCGTCGATTCTGGCTGGTGGACAAGGACGGGATCCTTCACTCGGGACGGACCGACCTTCGACCTGAGCAGTTGCCCTACGCCCGACCCTGGGAAGAGGTGAAGGGGTGGCAGCGAGGCGGCCGGCTGGGACTGGACGAGGTGATGGAGCACGTGGAGGCCACCATCCTGGTCGGGCTGTGCACGGTCTGCGGCGCCTTCACCGAGCCTATCGTGCGCCGGATGGCGCAGCGAGTCCGGCGCCCGATCATCTTTCCCCTCTCCAATCCCACCGACCGGGCGGAGGCCAACCCGCATGATCTGATCCACTGGACCGAGGGTCGGGCCCTGGTGGCCACCGGGTCTCCTTTCCCGCCGGTGCGCTACCAGGGTCGGGACATCCGCATCGCCCAGTGCAACAACGTTTACTTCTTCCCCGCCCTGGGACTGGGAGTGGTGGCCTCCGGTGCGCAACGGGTCACCGATGGGATGATTCTCGCCGCGGCCCGGGCCCTGGCGGCGAACTCCCCGGCACTGCGGGATGCGGCCGCTCCCCTCTTGCCGGCCCTGGTCGACATCCGCCGGGTGGCGGCCGAGGTCGCGGTGGCGGTGGGCAAGGAAGCCCAGGGGGGGAGCGGAGAGGAGGCGCTCCGCCGGCGGTTGGCGGAAATCTGGTGGGCCCCGGCCTACCCCAGCTTCACCGGGGGCGGCCGTTAGATCGCGGGCACCGTGGCTGGCCCCCGCCTCGTTGACGCCCACACCCACCTGCTTCCCGACCGACTGGCGCAGGCCATCCGGGCCTACTTCACCCAGGCGCTCCCTCCGCAAGCCTTTCCCTACCCCGCAGCTCCACGGGCCGCGCGCGATGCCCTGGTCGCCGCCGGGGTTCACCGCTGCTGGTCCCTCCCCTACGTCCGTCGGGGCGGGGCCGCCTCGGCCATCAACCGGTGGATGGCCGAGACGTGGGGAGGAGATCCGGTCGTGGAACCGGGGGCCACCGTGCACCCGGACGACGAGGTGGAGATGGTGGTGGAGGAGGCTCTGTCCCTGGGGCTCCGCCTCTTCAAGCTTCACTGCGCGGTGGGCTCTTTTTCGCTCGCCGACGACCGTCTCACCCCCCTGTGGGAGCGGGTGGCTCGACTCGGCCTGCCGGTGGTGGTTCACCTGGGCCACTCCCCCATCGGGCCCACCGAGGCCGACGAGCTGCCGGTGCTGGAGGCCGTCGCCCGCGCCTGGCCAGGCGTGCGCTTGGTCCTCGCCCACCTGGGCTCACCTTCGATCGCCGAGGCACTGGCCCTCCTGCGGCGCTGCCCGAATGTGTATGGCGATGTAACGCCGGTGATGTTCCAACCGGTGGCCTTGCAACCGGGAGACCTCGAAGGGCTGGAGGACCGGATCCTCTTCGGCTCGGACGTCCCCACCGTGGGCTTCTCCGTCGAAACCGCGATTCGACACCTCCGAGGCCTGGGCCTCTCGGCCCGGGCCGAAGCAGCGGTGCTGGCCGACAACGCCGATCGGCTGGTCTCCCCACCCTGACGGCCAATCCAAATAGCGACGTTGAGCGTCAAGTGAAGGAAGTCCGTGACTTAGACATTGAACGTTGCCCATCTGTTCCGTAGAACGCGCCGCGGATCCCATGCCCCTTTTCCCTCGCTGGACGAACACGGTCTCGCGGCTGAGCGCGCTCGTACTCCTCGGGTTGCCGGCACTGGCCATTGCCGGGCTGATGATCGTCGTCCGCTCGCCCTGGGGGACGAAGCAGGACCGGCAGGTCATCCAGCCCATCGAGTTCGACCATCGCCACCATGTGGGAGACGACGGCATCGACTGCCGCTATTGCCACTTCTCGGTGGAGAAGTCGCCCAGCGCCGGCTTGCCTTCCACCACCGTGTGCATGAGCTGTCATGCCCAGGTTTGGAACAAGAGCCCCCTGCTCTCCATGGTCCGTGAGTACTACTTCAAGGACCGGCCCATCCCCTGGAACACCGTCCACAACCTGCCGGACTTCGTCTACTTCAACCACTCCATCCACGTGAACAAAGGAGTGGGCTGCGTTTCCTGCCACGGCCGGGTGGATCAGATGGCGGCCGTCGAGCAGAGAGCCCCGCTGACCATGGGGTGGTGCGTGGAATGCCACCGCAACCCGGAGCCCAACCTCCGGCCGGTCCAGTACCTCACCAGCATGACCTGGCAGCCAGACCCGGGAGTCGACCGGGCGCGGCTCGGCGCCGAGCTGGCCCAAGAGTACCACGTCCACACCCGCATCTCCTGTGACGCATGCCACCGATGACACCGACCCGCTTCCCGCTGCCGGTGCTCGGAAATCCCGGCCACAACCCGCCCCATCCGGCACCGTTGGAGACCCACGACGAGAGCCAGTTCGCCCCCGGCCGGCAACCCGGTGACGAGCATGGCTATGGCCGCTCCTACTGGCGCAGCATCGAAGAGAAGGTGCAAGGCGAGGCGGCGCTGCCCGATCAGGACCGAGAATTCCCGCCGGGGGCGTTCGACGTGCCCCGGGGGTTCGCCCGTCGAGATTTCCTTCAGCTCATGGGCGCTTCGGTGGCCCTGGCCGGCCTCACCGCCTGTACCCAGAAGCCGGTGGAACGCACCCTGGCCTATACCAAGACCCCGGACGGGCTGACTCCGGGGAATCCGCTCCACTACGCCACCGCCGCGGTGCGGGAGGGGTTGGCCGTGGGCGTGCTGGTGACTTCCTGGGAAGGGCGGCCGGTCAAGGTGGAGGGCAATCCCACTCACCCGCTCAACCGGGGGAGCACCGGACCGCAGGAGCAGGCCGAGCTTCTTTCCCTCTACGACCCCTTCCGGGCCAGAGTCCTCAAGGAGCGGGGGGCAGGCCGCAGCTGGCGCAGCTTCCGGGAGACCGTCCGCCAGCGGGCAGCCGCCTGGAGTCAGGACGGGGGGGCCAAGCTTCGTTTCTTGACCGCTCCCACCAGCTCGCCCCTGCTGGCCAATCTGCGGGCCTCGGTTCAACAGCGATTCCCCCAGGCCCGCTTCCACGCCTGGTCGGCCATGCCCCGCGACGCGGTCTATGCCGGCACGCGGCTCGCCTTCGGCCAGCCACTGGAACCGCAGTTCGCCATGGAGAAGGCGGACGTCATCCTCTCGCTGGACGCAGATTTCCTGGAGGCCCGTCCGGACACCCTGGACCTCAATCGGGGCTTCGCCAACCGGCGCGAGCTGCGTCACCCCTCGGGGCTGAACCGCCTCTACGTCGCCGAGCCTCGCTTCAGCATCACCGGCGGCATGGCCGACCACAGGCTCAAGCTGCGCAGCTTGGAGATGGAGTCGTTCGCGCTGGCGGTGGCCGCCGAGCTGGGCAAGAGTCTGCCCGCCCTGGCCGACTACGCAGCCCCGGCCCCGCTCGGACCCGAGCAGGCCCGGTTCGCTTCGGCAGTGGCTCGGGATCTGCTCCGAAAGCGAGGGGCCTCCCTGGTGCTGGCTGGAGAGCGGCAGAGCCCCCTCACCCACGCCATCGCCCACGCCATCAACGGCGCGCTGGGCAACATCGGGAACACCGTCAACTACACTGAGCCGCCGGTTGCGGACCTCACCACCGGTCGCGGCTCCTGGCAGCCGCTCATCGAGGAGCTGCGAGCGGGGCGAGTGGACACCCTGGTCATCACCGCCTGGAACCCGGTCTTCACCGCTCCCGGAGACGTGGACCTGGTGGGGCTGCTCAAGCGGGTGCCGAACGTCATCTACCTGGGCGCCCATGACGACGAGACTGGGGCCATCGTCAACTGGTTCCTCCCGGCCGCCCACCCCTTCGAGACCTGGGGAGACGCCCGCAGCCGCGACGGGACCGTCACCATCCTCCAGCCACTCATCCAGCCGCTCTTCGGGGGCATCTCCGAGGCCGAGCTGTTGGCCGCCTTTCTGGAGGGGGAGGAGAAGAAGCCCTACGACCGGCTGCGCGAGCTGCACCGGTCACGCGCCAAGGGCGAGTTCGCGAGCGAATGGGAAATCTGGCTCTCCAACGGGGTGGTCCCCAACACCGCTCTCCCGGCCCTCACTCCCCGGCTGCAGACCGAGAGCCTCCGGCAGGCAGTGCGGCAGGCCCGGCCGCCGCCCGAGGGGTTGGAGCTGGATTTCGTCCACGACTACAAGCTGCTCGACGGTCGCTACGCCCTGAACAGCTGGCTGCAAGAGCTGCCCGATCCCATCAACAAGCTGACCTGGGACAACGTGGCCCAGCTCGGCGTCGGACTGGCCAAGGCCAAGGACATCGAGAACGGCGATCTGCTCCGCCTCACCGTGGGCGGGCGCACGGTCCAAGTCCCGGCTTGGGTCCAGCCCGGGCATTCCTCCGAGGTGGTGACCGTCTCCCTGGGCTACGGCCGGCGCCAGCAGACTTCGGGGGTCCTCAACGCCGACGAACCGAGCATCGTCGGCCACGACGTCTACCCGCTTCGCCGCGCCGCCGCGCCCTGGTTTGCCGCTGGTCTGGAGATCCAGAAGGTCGGTCGCCGCTACCCGCTTTCACACACCCAGGTCCACAACCGCCAGGACGGCCGGGCAGTGGCCCTGATGCAGACCGTGGCCGAGTTCGAGAAGCACCCCGAGGCTGCCGAGCACCGCCGGCCGATTCGCCTGGCGGGAGGCAAGGAGCTGGAAGGCAATCCGATTCCCGACATCCAGCCGGCGGTGGACTACTCCAAGCAGGAGTACAAGTGGGCGATGGCGGTGGACCTGAGCCGCTGCACCGGCTGCAACGCCTGCGTGGTGGCCTGCCAGGCCGAGAACAACATCCCGGTGGTCGGCAAGTACCAGGTGGGCCGCGGCCGGGAGATGCAGTGGATACGGATGGACCGCTACTACTCCGGGGACCTGGGGAACCCAGAGATGGTGGCCCAGCCGATGTTCTGCCAGCACTGCGAGACCGCGCCCTGCGAGTACGTCTGCCCGGTGAACGCCACCGTCCACTCGGACGAAGGCCTCAACGACATGATCTACAACCGGTGCATCGGGACCCGGTACTGCTCCAACAACTGTCCCTACAAGATCCGGCATTTCAACTACCTGCACTGGACTCAGGACAAGAGCCAGGTGGAGCAGATGCTGATGAACCCCGACGTCACAGTCCGGGGTCGCGGAGTGATGGAGAAATGCACCTACTGCGTGCAGCGCATCGAACGGACGCGCATCACCGCCCGCATCGAGAACCGGGCCATCAGCGACGGTGAGTTGAAGACCGCCTGCCAGCAGGTTTGCCCCACCAACGCCCTGACCTTCGGCTCGCTGCATGACCCGAGGAGCGTGGTCAGCCAGCGCCACGTCGACGAACGCCGCTTCGACGTTCTGCACGAACTGAACACCAAGCCGCGGACCGCCTACTTGACCAAGATCAAGAACCCGAACCCGGAGCTAGCCTGATGGCTGCCGAATCCGCCACCGCGGCCGCCACCGCCGACGCGCTGGAGGGCTCCCCGCTCCTGCTGGGGAAGCAGGACAACACCACCCTGACCAGCAATCTCCTGGCCCACGTCTGGGGCCGGATCGATCGGGGCTGGCTCTTCCGCTTCGGCCTCGCCGGCACCGGTTTCGCGGCAATGCTGCTGGCCATCACCGTGACCCTGGCCGAGGGAATCGGGGCCTGGGGGAACAACATCCCGGTGGGCTGGGCCTTCGACATCACCAACTTCGTGTGGTGGATCGGCATCGGCCATGCCGGGACGCTGATCAGCGCCATTCTCTTCCTCTTCCAGCAGCGCTGGCGAACGGCCATCAACCGCTTCAGCGAGGCCATGACCATCTTCGCGGTCATGTGCGCGGGCCTCTTCCCGCTGCTCCACACCGGGCGGCCGTGGTTCGCCTTCTTCATGTTTCCTTACCCGAGCACCCTGGACATGTGGCCTCAGTTCAAGAGCCCGCTGATCTGGGACGTCTTCGCGGTGTCGACCTACTTCACCGTGTCACTGCTGTTCTGGTACCTGGGGCTGCTCCCCGACCTGGCATCGCTGCGTGACGCCAGCAAGAGCAAGGTCCACCAGAAGGTCTACGGGATGCTCTCCCTCGGCTGGCGGGGCTCGGGGCGCCACTGGCACAACTACAAGGTCGGTTATCTCTTGTTGGCCGGCCTTTCCACGCCGCTGGTGGTGAGCGTCCACACCATCGTCTCCTTCGACTTCGCGGTGTCGGTGCTCCCGGGCTGGCACACCACCATCTTCCCGCCCTACTTCGTGGCCGGGGCCGTCTTCTCCGGCTTCGCCATGGTGATGAGCTGGATGGTGCCGGCCCGCCATTTCCTGGGCCTGAAGCACGTCATCACCGAGCGACATTTGGAAGCGATGAACAAGATCATCCTCGCCACCGGAATGCTCGTCTCCTACGGGTACCTGATGGAGCACTTCATCGCCTGGTACTCGGGGAACAAGTTCGAATGGTTCGTCTTCTTCAACCGAGCCACCGGCCCGTACCGCGGCGTGTATTACTTGATGCTTTTCTGCAACGTGCTGGTCCCACAGATCTTCTGGTTCAAGTGGGCGCGCATCTCCATCCCGGTGATGTGGATCGCCTCGATCTTGGTGAATGTCGGCATGTGGTGCGAGCGGTTCGTGATCATCGTCACCTCGCTCCACCGCGACTTTCTGCCTGCCAGCTGGGACATGTACTACCCGACCTGGGTGGACATCTGCCTCTTCCTGGGCACCATCGGCTTCTTCAGCACCCTGTTCTTGCTCTTCATGAAGTTCCTCCCCGCCGTGGCGGTCAGTGAGGTGAAAGAGCTGAATCTCGAATTGCAGCACCGTCCCGCTCCGGTGACGGTGGTGACCGGAGCCTGACGATGGAAGAAGCCGCTCCAGTCGGTCGCACCTACGTGCTGGCCCAGTTTTCCACCGGCGAGGCGCTGGTGGAGGCCTGCTACAAGGTCCGGGAGAAGGGGTTCCAGAGCATCGACACCCATTCGCCCTACCCCCTCCACGGCGGTGACGAGGCACTGGGCCTGGGCCGCAGCCGGATTCCCCGGGTGGCCCTGGCTGGCGGCCTCACCGGCATGTTCGGCGGCTACTTGATGATGGTCTACATGAATGCGGTCAACTGGCCCCTGAACGTGGGCGGCCGTCCCCCCCATTCGCCCCCGTCCTTCATCCCCATCACCTTCGAGACCACGGTGCTGCTGGCCTCGCTGAGCATCTTCTTCGGCCTGCTGGCGATGATGCGGCTGCCCCAGCCGTACCACGCCGTCTTCGAAAAGGACGCCTTCCGCTCGGCGGTCAACGACGGGTTCTGGCTGAGCATGGCCCTTCCGCCGGGAGGCGACCCCAAGGAGGCCACGGCCCTGCTGAGCCAGCTGGGGGCCAAGGACGTCAGCGTGGTGGAGGAATCCACCGAATGAGGCCTCTCGTCGCCGCGCTGCTGGTGGCCACCCTCTCCGGCTGCAATTGCGCCTCCCAGAGCGAGTTCTGGCAGCGCATGGAGGTGCAACAGCGCTACCGCCCCTACGCCGCCAGCGACCTGTTCGCCGACGGGCGGGCAAACCGCACCCCTCCGGAGGGAACGGTGGCCCGGGAGAAGCCGGTGGGTTTTCCGGGAATCAGCACCGGAGAGGCGTACGGCAAGCTGCTGGAAAACGTGCCCCTTCCCATCACCGCCGAGCTGCTGGCCCGGGGCCGCCACCGTTTCGAGATCGTCTGCGCCACCTGCCATGGCCTGGTCGGCAACGGGGACTCCATGGTGGCGGACAACATGGCCACCCGGCTCCCGCCCTCGCTGGTGGCCCTGGGCGAGCGACCGGCCGGCTTCTTCTACCGGGCCATCACCGATGGGTACGGGCTGATGCCCTCCTTCTCCGGTGAGATTCCCACCGACGAGCGCTGGGCGGTGGTGGCCTACGTCCGGGCGCTCCAGCTGAGCCAGAACACGCCGGTCAATTCCTTGCCGGCCGAGGTGCAGCGCCGCCTCCGGGAGGGGCAGACATGGCTGAAGTAGGGCCGATGACCATCACCCAGGACCGGCTGCGCGGCGGAGGCAGGGCCTTCACCGTGGCGCTGGTCCTGGGCGTGGCTGGGCTGCTGGTAACCGCGGTGGGCTACTGGACCTCCACCGGCGAGACCCAGCGGGTCGTCCTGGCCGGCTACCTGGTGGCTTTCGTCTACTGGATCGGTATCGCGGTGGCCTCGAGCATCTGGAACGCCATCTTCCACGCCTCGGCGGCTCGGTGGATGACGGTGCTTCGCCGCGTCTTCGAGTCCATGGCGGCGGCGGTGCCCATCTTCATTTTGCTCTTCCTGCCCATTGCCCTGGGGATGTCGACGCTGTTCCCCTGGGTGAGTCCCTCTCGGGCGATGAGTCGGGAGCAGCTCGAGCTTCTGACCCACAAGGCGCTTTACTTGAACGTCCCAGGATTCCTGATCCGGGCCGCCATCTATTTCATCGTATGGATTGGTGTGAACCAGCTGCTACGGGGCTGGTCGCTCCGTCAGGACAGCGAGGGGGGCGTCGAGCCGACTCAGCGCATGCGGCGCTACGGATCGGGAGCCATTCCCCTCCTCGGCCTGAGCATCACCTTCGCCGCCGTGGACTGGCTGATGTCGGTGGACCCGTTCTGGACCTCCACCATCTTCGGCGCCTACTACTTCGCCGGGAGCTTCCTCGCCTCCATCGCCCTGCTCACCTTCATCGCGGCGCGCACCCGCCATCAGGAGCGCTTCTTCGGCGGCCTGGTCACCCGGCACCACACCCACAACCTGGGCAAGCTGATGCTGGCTTTCACCGCGTTCTGGACCTACATCGCCTTCAGCCAGTTCATGCTGATCTGGATCGCCAACATCCCCGAGGAAGCCGCCTGGTACGTGGTGCGGATGAAGGGCGGCTGGCAGAGCGTGGGCATCTTCCTGATCGTCACCCACTTCATCGTCCCCTTCTTCACTCTCCTTTCTCGAAGCCTGAAGTTTCAGCCCGGTGGCCTGGCCTTCATGGCGGTGTGGATCCTGGTGGTGCACTGGGTGGACTTGATGTGGCTGGTGGTCCCGGCGCTGCATCCGGAGGGGTTCTATTTCCACTGGACCTTCCTGACCTCCCTCGTGGGGGTGGGCGGCATCGCCGTGGCCTTCGCGCTGTGGCGTGCCGCCGGGCACTTCACCATTCCGGTCAAGGACCCGTACCTGGCCGACTCGCTGAGGTACACCCAGGCATGAGCGCGCCCTCCCAGGCCCACGGCACCACCGCCGTGGAGGTCATCGAAGAGCAGCAGAAGATGAACTGGAAGGTCATCATCGGCGTGGGCGTGGGCTCGGTGGTCATCTTCGCCATCGCCACCGTCTGGTCGACGCACATTCTCAACAGCACCAAGGCCGAGATGCAGCCGGCCGGTCCGCCGCCCATTCCCCGCCAGGTCAACTCCTACGAGGTGGGAATCGTCAACCAGCGGGTCTTTGCGCTGGATCAGCGGGCGGCTCAGAAGCGGCTCCAGCAGATGGAGCGGCTGGACAGCTACGGCTGGGTGGACCGCCAGGCCGGCCTGGCCCACATCCCCATCGACGAGGCCATGAAGATGTACCTTCAGCAGCAGGAGCAGAAGAAGTGAAATGGATGCACCTCGGAGTCTTGCTCGCCGCGTCGACGGCGTGGGCACAGACCCAGGTGCCTGCTCCGATGCAGGGGGTGGACGTCATCGAGCACCTGGGAGAGCACATCCCGGAAGGCGGCCGATTCATCGACTCCGAGGGCCGGCCGGTCCGGCTTTCGGATTTGCTCCACCAGGGCAAGCCGGTGGTTCTGAGCCTGGTCTATTACCGCTGTCCTCAGCTGTGCAATCTGGTGCTCTCGGGGCTCACCCGGTCGCTGCGCGACTCCGGGATGAAGCTGGGCCGCGATTTCCAGGCCCTCACGGTGAGCATCGACCCCGAGGAGACCCCCCGTGAAGCGGGAGAGTCGAAGCGCGGCCACATGCAGGCCCTGGGGGTGTCCCCGACCACGCCGGACTGGCTCTTCACCACCGGGGAGGAGCCGCAAATTCAGGAGCTGGCCCGGGCCTCCGGCTTCCTCTACAAGTACGACGCCGCCAGCAAGCAGTTCGCCCACACCGCGGTGGTGTTCGTGCTTTCCGAGGACGGGCGACTCTCCCGCTACCTGTACGGGGTGGACTACCCCCCCAGGGACATGAAGCTGGCCCTGGTCGAGGCGGGCAAAGGCAAGGTGGGGACGGCACTGGACCGGGTGCTGCTCACCTGCTTCAAGTACGACCCCTCCAGGCGTAGCTACCTCCCCTACGTGCTGGCCTTCGTCCGAATCGGGGCCCTTCTGGTGTTCGCCTCGCTGGTCCTCCTCCTCGCCGTGCTCTGGAGACAAGATTTGAAGCTGAAGAAGCAACGGGGTGCGACGGCATGAACGAATTCATGAGGCGCCTGCTGTTCCTGCCGGAGCAGGCCTCGACGTTCGCCAAGGACGTCGACTACCTCCACTACTTCGTCATCATCGTCACCATGGTCGCCAGCGCCGCGGTGGCCACGGTGGCCCTGGGCTTTTTCTGGAAGTACCGGCGGCGGAGCGAGAACCAGTCCACCCCCTTCGTCTCACCCACCGCCGGCTTCGAGGTTCTGGCGGTGAGCGTTCCGCTGGCCTTTTTCCTGCTCTGGTTCGTCATCGGCTTCCGGGACTTCGTGAAGGTGACCAGCCCGCCGCCGGATGCGATGGATGTCTACGTGATGGGCAAGCAGTGGATGTGGAAGTTCACCTATCCGGAAGGCCCGGGGTCGGTGGGGGTGCTTCACGTGCCGGCCAACCGACCGGTGCGGCTGCTGATCACTTCCCGGGACGTCATCCACTCGGTGTTCATCCCCGCCTTTCGCATCAAGATGGACGCGCTGCCTGGCCGCTACACCGAGACCTGGTTCACCGCCACCAAGCTCGGGCGCTACCAGGTTCTCTGCACCGAGTACTGTGGGGCCCAGCACAGCAAGATGTGGGGAGAGGTCGTGGTCATGGCCCCCGAGGCCTTCGACGAGTGGCTGAAGGACCAGCAGCGCGGGCTGGTGACTCGGGCCGACGTCCTGGCCGACGAAACCCAGGTGGCGCCGATGGGCAGCCTGGTGGAGGTGGGCCGGCGCGTGGCCGTGGAGCAGGGCTGTCTGCGTTGCCACAGCGTCAACAAGGCCGTCTACGGGAGCGAGCAGCACATCGGGCCGACCTGGGTGGACCTCTACCAGCGGCCGACCCATCTGGAATCAGGCCAGGACATCATCGCCGACGAGGCCTACCTCACCGAGTCGATGATGGACCCCAATGCCAAGCTGGTCGCCGGTTACAAGTCGGTGATGCCCAGCTACCAGGGCAAGCTGAGCGGGCCCGAAACCGCCGCCCTGGTCGAGTACATCAAGAGCCTCCGGTCCGACCGGACCCAGCAGGCCTCCGTCAAGGGACCCCTCTATGAGCCCGTCCGCTAGCTCCGCGGTCGCGGTGGCCGAACCGGTGGCCACCCTTCCCAAGCACCACTACCTGAACAGTGGCACCACCATCAGCTCGTGGCTTCTCACCGTGGACCACAAACGGATTGCCATCATGTACCTGGTGGGTACGCTGATCGCGCTCCTGCTGGGGGGCATCTTCGCCATGGTCATCCGGCTGGAGCTGCTCACCCCCGGCCCGACCATTATCGAAGCCCTGACCTACAACCGGATGTTCACCCTCCACGGCCTGATCATGATCTTCATGTTCATGATTCCGGCCATCCCGGCCGTGTTCGGCAACTTCTTCCTGCCGATCATGCTGGGGGCCAAGGACGTGGCCTTCCCCAAGTGGAATCTGGCTTCCTATTACATCTACCTCTTCGGCTCGGCGCTGATGCTATGGGGGCTGATCACCGGAGGGGCGGACACCGGCTGGACCTTCTACACGCCCTACAGCACCACCACCGCCACCAACATCACCCCGGTGATGCTGGGCGTCTTCACCATTGGCTTCAGCTCCATCCTCACCGGGCTGAACTTCATCGTCACCACCCACACCCTTCGGGCACCGGGCATCACCTGGTTCAAGATGCCGCTCTTCGTCTGGGCCATCTACGCCACCAGCATCATTCAGGTGCTGGCCACCCCGGTGATCGGGCTGACCACGCTGCTGGTCGCGGCCGAGCACACCTTCGGCTTCGGCTTCTTCGACCCGGCCCGCGGCGGCGACCCGATCCTCTTTCAACACCTGTTTTGGTTCTACAGCCACCCCGCGGTGTACATCATGGTCCTGCCGGCCATGGGGGTGATCAGCGAGACCATCTGCGCCTACGCTCGCAAGAACATCTTCGGCTACAAGATGATCGCCATGAGCTCACTGGGCATCGCCTTCGTGGGCTTCTTCGCCTGGGGGCATCACCTCTTCACCTCCGGCCAGAGCGCGTTCGACGCCGGAGCCTTCGCCGCCATCTCCATGCTGGTGGGCGTCTTCACCGCCATCAAGGTCTTCAACTGGGTGGGCACGCTCTACAAGGGTGCCATCGCCTTCAACGCCCCCTTCGTCTACATCTGCGGCTTCCTCTTCTTCCTGGTGTTCGGAGGGATGACCGGGGTGGCGCTGGCCACGGTGTCCCTGGACGTGCACTGGCAAGACACCTACTTCGTGGTCGCCCACTTCCACTTCATCATGGTGGGGTCGGTCATCATGGGGTTCCTGGCCGGGCTGCACTACTGGTTCCCCAAGATGTTCGGGCGAACGTACCCGGAGGGTTGGGCCTTGCTGGCC
>JBKOYI010000140.1:0-10849 GCA_046725335.1 Myxococcota bacterium
GTCACCCAGGCGGGCAACGTCGTCGACGTGGCCGGACAGGCGGGGCATGAAGCCGTTGATAGCAGACCTCCCCGCTCGACAGATCGTGGTCAGCGCGAGGCTGCCACGACCGCCCCCAGATCACCCGCATATCAACGCCTATTTCGCGGGAGAGCTCGACCCGACCCGGCGACGGTCATGAGGTTCGTCGCCAAGCATCGTGACCGCTTCGGGGTCCAGCCCATCCTCCGGGTCCTGCAGATCCCACCCTCGACCTACTACGGCTGGGTCGCCCAGCACCGTAACCCCTGCCAGCGCCACCGTGACGACCAGACGCTGCTTGGCAGGATCCGGGCGTCCACGACCACTCCAGTAGGACCTACGGCGCGCCCAGGGTCCACGCCCAGCTACGCCGCGACGGGGTCCGGGTCAGCCGCAAGCAGGTGGCACGGCTGATGCGCACCCACGGCCTGCAAGGCGCGTTCGTGCGCAAGCGCTGGCGCTGCTCCACCCGCCAAGACTCCACGGGCCATCCCAGCACCGGACCCGGTCAACCGCCAGTTCACCGCCGCCGGCGCCCAACAGGCTGTGGGTGGCCGACCTGTCGCGGATCCCCACCGGTCAGGGGCCGCTGTGGCTGGCCAGCGTCCGGGATGGGTTCTGGCGGCGGATCGTGGGCTGGAAGACCTCCGACCGGGCCGACACCAACCTGGTGCTTGGGGCGCTGGAGTACGGCTTGTGGGGACGCCACGGCACCCACGATCCGTCCCAGCCGCGGCTGATCCATCATTCGGATAGGGGCGCGCAGTACACCGCCGTCCGCTTCACCCAGCGGCTCCAGGACGCCGGCGCCCGGCCTTCGATGGGCTCAGTTGGCGACAGCTACGACAACGCGCTGGCCGAGAACTTTTTCTCCACCCTGAAGGTCGAGCTGGTCTACCGCACTAGCTTCCGGACCCGCGAGGACGCCGAGCTCGAACTGTTCCGCTACATCGACGGCTGGTACAACCCGCACGGCATCCAACGGCGTCTTGGCTGGCGCAGCCCTGACGAGTACAAGGCCGACTACTATCGCAACCTGAAGGCTGCCATGACCGCCGAAACCAAGTAATCCGGCCTCCGGAAAACCGGGGGAACCTCAGGTCAAGACACTCTCGGCGTACGGTACCGACCCAGCGTTCGGCGACGGCGTTGGCCTTGGGCGCCTGAATCGGTGTGAGGATGATCTCGGCACCGGTCGAGCGCCACACATCATCGAACGCCCTGGTGAACTTGGCGTCCGGTCGCGGATCAGGAACTTGAACGCGGTGGCCTGGTCGTCGAGGACGGCGACGAGGTTGCGGGCCTGCTGGGCAACCCACCACTCAGTCGGGTGAGCGGTGACGCCGGCCAAGTGTACCCGTCGGCTGCTGAGCTCGATGACGAACAGCACGTACACGCGGCGCAGGAAGACCGTGTCGACGCTGAAGAAATCGCGCGCCAGGATGCCGGTGGCCTGCTGGCGCAGAAACGACCGCCAGCTCGTCCCAGCGGGTCGAGGCGCCGGGTCAAGGCCGTGAGCACGTAGTACCCTCCTGATCGAGCTGGCCGACACGCGAACGCCAAGGCGCAGTGACTCGCCGTGGATCCGCTGCTAGGCCCACCGCGGATTCTCGCGGGCAAGCCGCACGACCAACTGTTGCACCTCATCGGAGATCGCAGGCCGTCCGTTGCGCGTGGTCGGGTAGGTACAGCGCTTGCGCACCATGTTCCGGTGCCAGCGCAGCAGCGTCTCGGGCCGTACACTGACCAGCGCGCCCGTGGGAGCAGACGGCTCAGCGCCGCGAGCAGCGCACGGTCGTTTGGCTGCAGGCGGGGCCGTGGATGCTGGCGGCGCAGCACCGCAAGCTCGTGTCGCAGCACCAGGATCTCGACCTCCTTGGCTTCCGCCGCCCGGAAGCAGAGCAGGACCAGCTCAAGGACACGGCCCAGCGCCAGGTAGGCGAACGACCGGACCACACGAGACCTCCGCCGACGAAGACGAGCAAACGACGGCGCATCGTAACCCCTTGATCAAGCGGCACCCGGTGGTCACGGCCACGACTGACTTCTGGCACCCCACGGGGCACCGTGAGCGCGCCGAGGAAGCACTGAGTCCCGCGACCCCGGCGATGGACGAGCACCTGGGCCGTGGTCTCGCCCGCGCCCATGTCGATCAGGGTGTTCGGCCACAGCCGTTGCAGCGAGTGCCGGGGCCGCACCCGGTCAGGCCGGCCACCACGATGGGCGGGAGCTTGAGCCCGAAGCCGAGCCGCACCTTGAACAGCTCGAGATCCCATACCGCTTTGCCCTGCTCAGGAGGTCAGTCTTCTTTCCGACCGGACAGAACCGGCTCAGCGGCGCAGTGCATCCAGGTTTAGTCGAGCATCCCGATCACGATCATTGCCGGTTGCCCTGACCGTGGCAGCCCGTTCCCCGGCGGACCGCCCGCGAGATCAGCGACGCCCCCGTCCGCCGATCGGGCGGCTCTGGGGGCGTCGGTGGTTGGTTGCAGTGCAGGCCCTCAGGCAGGCACGCCGGTCCTCTGCGAGTTGGTGGGACCTATCAGCTCCTCGGTCGGGCCCGCCCGGCGCAGGTGCCAGAACCCCAGCACGGTCAGCACCCGCATGATCCCTGCCAGCACGAACGAGGCGATGCCTGCGATCAGCGCGATCTGCCCGACCTTCCAGAACGCGTACGCGTTGAGCAGCAGGCCCCGCAAGGTCTCACCCCGGAACAGCGTCTGCACCTGACCCGCCAGCTTGGCGTCGTTGGGGTTCTGCAGCGCCAGGCTGCTGACCTGCGCATAGGTCCGGCCGCCAGCGGCCTCCCTGAGGTGCAGGGCGATGAAGTGGTTGGCGTAGGCCTGCGCCTGGGCCCCATTGACCAGCTGCTCACCCGCGTACTGGTTCAGGTAGCGCCCGATCTGTGGCTCTGCCAGCGCCTGGCTGCCCTTGGGCGGGAAGAAGATCTTCTGCGCGGCCAGCTGGTCGTGCACGCTGCCGTTCGCGAAGCTGTACCCCCAGAACAGCAGCCCACCCGCGACCAGCAACACGATCGCGAGTATGACCCCTGTCGAAGACACCAGCAGGTCGAACGTCCGGCGACGCATTTCCTACTCCTCTGCTCCGGTCGGGCCTGCGGCCCTTCTACGAGCACGCTATCCAGCCGGCGCCCAGCGGCCCCCTGCCGAAGGTTCCCCAAAGTGAGGGCCCATACGTCCCCGGTTAAGGCCAAGGACCCGTCAAGTCCGCCACGGCGCACGCACGGTGAGGGCCGACGGGCCCGCATGCGACAGGGCCTCGACAGGCGCTTCGCCTGCGCCGGGCCGAAGGTCACCCAGGCCGCCGGACCGACGTCCCTGCCTGAGCCGTCGCCACGCGGTCAGGCTGGTGGCAAGGCTCAGCCCCCGAGGTAAGGTGCCCACGATGACCATGCACATGACCTGGACCCTCACCGGCCTCGTGGACGACATCTACCGTCCCGGCGCGATCACCGCGGCGGCCGACGACAGCCTCGAACAGATCGCCGCCCGGCTGCACGAGAGGGACGTCAGCGCGCTGGTCATCCTGGACGGCTACCGCCTGGCCGGGATCATCACCGAGCGCGACATCGTGCGGGCGGTGGCGGACCGGCGCGACCTGGCCGACTGCACCGCCGGTGAGTACATGACATCGGAGCCGGCCACGGTGGACCTGGAGACGCCGCTGGGGGTCGTCGCCTGGAGGATGCTGGCGTACGGCGTGCGCCACCTGCCGGTCGTGGTCGCAGGCGAGGTGACCGGCATGGTGTCGGCCAGGGATCTGCTCGAGCTCCAGAGCCTCACGGCACCCTGAACTCGCCAGCGGCCGCCCCGGTGGAACGGCGTCGAACAGCTCGGCCACGCACTGCAGAAGATCGTCCCGCTCACCCTGCCACCGCACGGCACAGGTCGTCATCGTGGTTAGCGAGCGTCGATCCGGTGTCTGCCCTGGTGGGCTGGAGCAGTCGATCTACGGCGGCGACCACGGCAGCCGGGTCCGTGTGGGTCTCCACCACCTCGATCGGCCCCGCTCCCCCCAGATTGCGCGGGGGCGCGACCGCCACCAGCACAAGGGGAAGCCGCCCGTAGTCGGGATGGGCGCGGTAGGCGCGCAGCAGGTGGACGCCGCGGTAGGAGCGGCTGGGCAGGGGCAGAGCCAGTGCGCAGGCGAGCACGAGGAGATCGGCGCTTTCGACGAATGGGCACCTGCCATGGCGCAACAGCAGGCACGCGGCGAGCGGGGTTGGCCCGCCACCGCAGCGCACGACCCGGTGACCGGCCGCCTCGAGGAGGCGAGTCACCTCCTGGCTGACGGTCGCCCCGTCCTCCACGAGCAGGATGGTGGCCATTGTCGTCTCCTCTTGAAACAGCCTCGACCGAGGCGTTGGCGTGCGTTCAGGAAAGGTCAGGTCTGGTGAACCTTCCAGGGACCTACGACCCATCGTGCTCGGGCCATGCGGCCCGCCGGGGGTGATCCTCGGCGAGCGGTCGGTGCGGGCACGGCCACCGTTCTCGCCGGACGACCCGGCGAGGGCTGGACCTTCAGGCCCGGGGAAGCCCGGACCTTCGCCCATATGCCGGTAGGGCTCGCCAGGCCAGCCTGGGCGGGACAGCAGGCCGGCGCCAGTGGCGCATCGAGGGCAGAGAGAGGTGAGGGGTCGTGCAGGGGTCCGCTGGCAGGAGAAGACCAAGGACGAGTGCTTCAGCTTGCTGGCCGGACAGCACTTGGGCCGCGTGGTGCTGGTCGACGACCGTGGGCCGCTGGCGCTGCCGGTCAACTTCGTGCTGGACCAGCACACCGTGCTGTTTCGCACCGACGAGGGGACCAAGCGGGACGGGGCCGTCCGCGGTGGGCGGGTCGCGTTCGAGATCGACGGCGTCGATGAGGCGACCCGCACCGGGTGGAGCGTCCTGGTCCGCGGGGAGGCGACGGAGGTCACCGATCCGGCTGAGCTGGCGCGCGCACGAGGGCTGCCGTTGTACCCGTGGGCGCTGGGCGCCAAGGGCCACTACCTCCGGATCCTGCCAACGTTGCTGACCGGGCGTCGGATCGCGCTGCCCGACGCGCCGTGGAACTGGTGGGGCTAGCAACCAGGTCGGCCGGCAGCGGTCGTCTTTGCTGACATCGAGGTTCGAGCCATGGGAGAAAGCATCGACCGTGAGGCGTTCGACGAGGCCGACGACGCCCGCTTCCAGCAGCGGCTCCAGCAAAGCCTGTCCACGCTCGGCGGGCTGCTGGAGCGGCCTGGCTTCGGTGTGGGCGCTGCCACGCTTGGCGCCGAGCTGGAGCTGTTCCTGGTCGACGGCGCAGCCAGGCCACTGCACCACAACCAGGCGGTCCGCGCCGCCACGGCCGACGCCCGCGTCACTGTCGAGCTGGACCGGTTCAACCTGGAGTTGAACGTCACGCCAACGCTGCTGGCCGGCCGACCGTTTGCTGTGCTCGGCGAGGAGCTGCGCCTGCTGGCGGATGGGGCCCGGGGGTATGGGGGCCGGCCGGCGCTGGTCGGCATCCTGCCCACCCTGCGCCGCGACGACCTGGGCGCCAGGGTGATCAGCGACCTGCCGCGCTGCACCCGTTCGGGGGCCAGATCACCGCCTACGCCACCTTCGACGGCCTGACGGTCCCCAACGCCGGCCGCTTCGGCTGGTTCTTCGGCACCGACCGCTGGAGCCAGGGCGAATTCTTCCGCTACCGGATCACCGAGCTGCGTCTTGAGCCAGCCCGATGATGTTGCCGCGGGCCCCATGTGGGGAGGCGACCACGTCAGCGTCGATCAGCGGCACGTGCACCGATGGGGCGGGATCCTGGGCAGCGATCGACGGCCCTGATGTTTGGGCCACCGGTCCCTGGGCCGCCGGCTCGCCCCGACGTAGTGTCCTCGTGTCGGGGAGGAGCGTCGGATGAGGTGAGGACGATGAAGGTAGCGGCGATCTATCACTCCAGGGTCATGGCGGTGCGGCCGGACGAGCGGTTGGACGTCGCCGCCACGCGAATGCAGGACAGCCAGGTCAGGTCGCTGGTCGTCCTGGCGGGAAACCAGCTCCGCGGCGTCCTGACCGAGCACGACATCGCTCGCGCAGTGGCCGATGGCGTCGACGTCGGCGCCGTCTGGTCTGGGAGTACATGACCAGCGACCCGGCGACCGTCTCACTCGACACCGAGGTGGACGAGGCGGTGGCGGCGATGTTGGAGTTCGACTTCCGGCACCTGCCAGTGGTGCAGGCCGGCGCGGTGGTCGGCACGGTCTCGCTGCACGACCTGATGAGCAGGGTGACCGCGGCTACCTGAGCGGTGACACCAGAAAGGGCAATGCCATGATGTGGCCCTTGAGCGGCGAGCAGCCGCGCGCGATGGGATCGGCACGCCCGGGCCGCCGGTTGGAGTGGCGGCTGGCCGTCGGTGGGTTCCTCGCCGGAACCGCCCCGGGCGGCCTGTGGGCCTTGTCGCCTTGCCCAGTCCGCGGGCCAGCCGCGATCGGGACTACCGACCTCGCCGTCCGGCGCCGCCGACGAGAGGACGCGTCGGAATGAGAGGTGCTGCAAGTCGATACCGTGACGGCAGGCGGGAGCTGGTGCGGGCTGCGACCTGACGAGACCTGCTCCAGTGACAGGCCGGGGACCTGGCGGGTCCCCGGCCTGTTGGTTTGTGCCTGATCAGGCGCCACGGACGGGGATCTTGGTGGCAGCCTTCTTGTCCTGCACCGGCACTCGGATCTCCAGGATCCCCGCTGTGTATGACGCGTCGATGTCCTTGTCGCTGGCCCCGGCCGGCAGCGGCAGGCTGCGGGACAACGCCCCGTAGCGCAGCTCCGACCGATACCCCTGCTTGCCTTCGGCGCTGGTCTCCTCGCGCCGCTCGGCACGGATGTGCAGGACGCCATCGTCGATGGTGAGCTCGAGGTCCTTGGCGGGGTCGATACCGGGCAGCTCAGCCCGGATCACCAGCGTGTCGCCGTCCATGAACTCCTCGACGCCGATCGTCAGCTCCGCGGGCATCCCGCGGAAGGCGCCGAGCGAGGCGAACAGCTCCGGCCAGTCCAGCCACTCACCGAACGGGTCGCGAATACCCAACGGCCGTGCGGCCCTGCGGATGAGCACCATAGGTGACCACCTCCATGTGCGAGGCTTCCGATCACCATCACCGTAGATCGCCAAACCGTCGCCACCGAGAGGCACAGGTCCCCCGACCGGTGGCGCGAAGGTCCCGACCAGGCGGCAACCGCAACGATGTCACCCAGCCCGTCGAACTGCTCGACGAGTGAGAGTCCTGCGTCTGTGCTGACTCGGCATCCTGCGCGCGACTGCCAGCCGATGGTTCGCCTTCTGCACAATGGCACTGCTCCAGATCGCGTGCCTGGCAATGTGCGCTCGACACTGCTGGCGGCCATGCCGTTTCTCTTGCACGATCCGATCGCGCGCCGGCTCGTTGTCGGCTTGCTCGTCGCGATGGTGGTCGGCGAGGTCGTCGCCACCTATCTCGGCCAGGCATCTTTCTCAGCTTCGCCGGCCTCGGGCTTGGCCCTGGGGAGCTGGGACGGTGCCGCCCTCGCCCTGCTCATCGTCTTCGTCGGGATGCTGCCGCGCATTCGGGTCGAGGAGCGCGCGTGGCCTCTACGGGGGACGATGACGCCCTCTGGGGAGCCGCGGGATGAGGCTCCCTCTCCTAACGGCCTGGGCGTCACGCTGTTGCAAATGCGCACCCCGGCCGCGGCCCGCGCACTGGTGCCGGTGGCCCAGAAAGGGGGGACACGGTGACACTCGCGGCACCCACCGAACCCCGAGCGAACGAGGAATCGATCGGCTTGGGATGAAAGGCCCAGGTCGCCGAGGTCCTCAGCCGCTGGCCCACCGCGGGCATGCCGGTGGGCCTGGTCCGCAACGCGCACGATCTAAAGATTCGCGGTTGGCGGCGTGGAGCGCGACCGGCATGGAGTTGGCCGATCCTGTTGCGCCATGGCCACCACGCCGTGTCAGGAGTCGGATGGCGCGTCGGCGACCGGCCCGACGGCGGCCGGTTGTGCCCTGGCCAACTCGACCTGGACCTGTGGGGCCTGCCGGATCGAGTTGTGCACGGTGCAGTGCTCGACCACGGCGAGCAGCGCCGCCCGCTGGCGATCCGCCAGGGTGGGCAGGCCGTCCAGCCGCAGGCTGACCGCCTCCACACGGGCGGGCCGTCTGCTTGCCATGGTTGCTTCGCACTGCACCTGCAGTCTCTCGGCTGCCAGATGGTGGCGGCGCAGGAACCGGCCGGCGTAGAACGCAACGCAGGCGGCCAGGCTGGCCGCGAACAGCTCGGTCGGCGTCGGACCCAGGTTCGCACCACCAGCGTCCACCGGCTGGTCGACGGTTAGGCGGTGCCCGCGTATCTGGATCTCATAGGCGTCCCCGTGCAGGTGCGTGACAGCCAGCCCGATGGTGTCGACCTTCGCTGCAGCCGTACCGCTGGCCGTGTATTGGCTCATTTCACTCTCCTCCATGGTGCTCGAGCGAGGTCCTTTCATGACCAGCCTTCCTCCCCGGGCCTTCCCCCGGCAGGGCCGTCGGTCACCGTATGGCCCGCCGTTTGGCCTATGGAGTGGTGAGACGTCAGGCCGCCGAGCAGGACCATGGCCGTCCATCCCGCCGGATGCGGGTCCAATGGCACGAGGCACGGCCCCGGGGAGCGGGCACGCTGACGATGCGGCACCCGCCGACCAATCGCGGAGACCGGCCAGGGAGTGGAGAGGGTACGGTGGTCGTTGCGCCACAAGACCCACCGTCGCGCGACGGAACTATCCACCCCCGCCAGCCGGCGGCCACCCCCCGGCGGCGGGTGCCGCCCTCGCCTCGCACCAGTCACGCCATCGAGGATCCAGTGGTCGCCAACGGCTGGCCAGGGTCCCAGGGCATCCCGGGACCTTCGTCCGTAGGAGGCCGAGGCGGCGCGTGCCAGCCTGAGCGCAGAGAACCGGCCACTCGGCGGCCGGTGGCCTCATCCCCCAGCGCGTACAGGATCGACACGTCCTTGTGCGGCCGGAACACCAGATCCCACGCCGGCATGGCGTCCTGCCGTGGGGCGCGGCCGAGCTGCTCACCCGTCCGGGGGTCCTGCCAGGCAAACAGCCGCTTGAACGCCTCCGCCGAACACTCACCCTCAAGGCCGAGCGCGCGGGCGCCGCCACCGTGGAAGATGCCGGGGGACTCGCCGTGGCCGGACAGGTACTCCTCGCGGTTGCGGGCGATCTCACGGGTGTAGTAGTCCTCCCGCCCCGCCGCCAGCTTGTGCAGATCCGCGACCGCAGGCTGTTCCTGCTAGTCGACCTGGCAGGCGTGGATCTCGCCAAGCCGGCGGGCCGGCCGGGCGACGCACGCCAGCATGGGCGGCGTCAGGCCCCACACCTCACACGAGCCGTCCTGGGCCATCTGCTGCCAGTTCAAACCCAGCTCCCGCAGCGTCGGCGACATCGCCCGGCGCACCAGCAGGTGGTAGCCGAAGATCAGCCGCTCGGCCATCCCCGCCACCGTGACCGGGTCCAGCGGCGCCCACACCTCGCGGTCGCGTTGCGGGCCGGTCCAGCCCGGCTGCTCCGGGCGGGCCAGCGCGCCCTACGATCACATGGGTGTGCAGCCACGGCTGCCCCTCGGAGTCGAACTGGTGCGCCACCAGCACCGGCACCTCCGACCCGATCGTGACCGAGAACTCAACCGCGACTCCTGGACCGCCCGTCGGTCGGCGCGCATGATCTCGTCCGACACCCCCCGGTCGGTCGAAAAGAAGCACCAGCCCAGCGCGCTCAACGTCCTGGGGGTGGCAAGCACCAGGTCGTAGCCGACCGGGCCACCATGCTGGCAGGCCGGGTTCCAGCCGGCCGCAGTGGGCGGCTGGTCGGGGTGGTAGGCGGCGCTGATGGCCTGCTCCCAACCGCGGGCCTGCCAGCGGTTGATGGTCATCAGCTCCGAGCCGGTCACCATCGCCACGCCGGCGCCTCCGGGTCGCGGGTGGTGGCTGCCATGATGCTTCGCCTCCCCAGCGGGCCCGGGATCATTGCAGCATCCCCGATGCATATCTGTCGTGCTTGAAAAGCGTGCAGCAGTGGGCGGCGACTGGACGAGGGAATGCCAGTGCATGCAAGTAGGAGGCGCCGGCTGATTGGTCCTAGTAAAGCAATTGCGGGTTGGCATCGGTTAGAGGAATGATTGGGGTCCTTCCAGGGTAGAGATGGAGAAGAATCGTGACGCAACAGGCTTGTGACCGGAGGTATCTAACGCTTTACAATACCTACTGAGAATTGCCGCGACAACGTACATTCTGGCGACATTCAATTACCCTCGCGTGTAAAGCGTTTACCTTCCTGGAGCCCTCAACAACGCTGGTCAGCCAACCGAGCTTTGGGAGAGCGGCCGGCCTTATCTGGCTCTACGCCACCAAGCGTGGGGAGCGCCCTCGCAGTCTCGCGGTTCGGTGAGTCTGCCATGTGACGCCGCAGTGCAGTAGCAGCCTCCGGTAGCGTGGAAGGCGAGGATCTCGGCCCTCCGACGCCCTGACGTGCAGGCAACGACGGAGTCTGGTCGGTGCGCCCCGCCGGCCTGGGAATGTCAACGTTGAGCGGCGGCGCACTCGCCGTCGGTCAGATCCAGCCGGTGGAACTCGCCATATCCTGCATGGCCGACACAACCCCGTCATCGAGCGTGCTGGCGGCGGCCCTACGGCAACGTATGGCTGGTCACTCTTCTTCAAGCTCCACGGACACCGACGTCGGCGGGGCCTCGAGGTCGTGGAGCAGCGGGATGCCGCCGCCCAGGCGCACCAATAGCGGCAGTTGCAGGTGCGCCTCCCGCTTGGCCAGT